>JAUILJ010000158.1 GCA_030433055.1 Polyangia bacterium | reverse complement strand
TCCCATTCGCAAGGTCGTGCCGGCGCTGGGGGGCTTGGATTTCAGCCCGCTGATCCTGCTGCTCGGGATCCGCTTCATCATGGGACTGCTAGCCGCAAAGGCAGGCCTGTAGGAGCCACGCCGAGCAGAGGACCTCCAGCCGGGCCACACGTAACGTTGCCTCACGGCAACACTCGACCTGACTGAAGCCTGGAAAGACACCTGCGAAACACTTGAGCGTTTCCGCGACGCCTCTATCCCCAGGTTCTCCATATTGTTTCCGCACGTCAACTAGCTCGACATGCGGCGCTCCTATCGTGTCAGCCCGAGGGAGTGAAGCATGGAATCATTGCTGGCCGACGCTGGCCTGTTCGCCGTTGCGAGCTCGTTCGGCTTGGTATCGTTGACGCGCGCTTCGAGGCGCTGCTCGTCAGCGACTCCAACTCTGCGTTGGAACCAGATGCGTCGACGCATCGCGCCACGTAGGTACGCGCTGGGGGCCCTCCTGAACCCGGTCCTCGGGTGCGCGCGAGTGTTCTTGCTCGGTGCACTCGGGATCGCTTCTCGCTGGGCCGATGCGTCCACACTGATGCCGCTGGGTGGTGCCGGCAGGTCGCCGAAAGCGGCTCTGGACTCACTGATCAGTGAACGACTTGCCGCGGGACTACGACACCAGCGTCACGCCTCGTGGGTGCCGCTAGAAGATCTGCTCGTGTTTGCGCTTTGGGTGCTTGGCGCGTTCACGCGCGAAGTTCAGTGGGGCGGCAAATCGATGCGCATTTGCAGCGGCTCGCGCTGGGTCCTCCCCAACCAACGCAACAACGGCAAGACACTTGCAAAGGCTCTCTAGGCAGGGATGCAAACGATGCCCACAAGACGGTTTACCAGGCTCAAGCAGCAGGCCTTGCTGCTGCTTGCGTGTCTGACCTGCACCCTCACCTGCGCACCCGTGGCGAACTTGCGTGCCCATACCCCTACGGAAACACACGTCAGCCTCGCTCGCCAGATTCCGAAGCCCATCGACCACATCGTGCTGCTCACGGCGGACGGGGTGCGCTGGCAAGACGTGTTCGGCCCTCGCGGCACCGACGAGCTACCCACGCTCTCTCGCCTGATCAGCAGCGATGGAGCTGCCATCGGCGCACCGACCAGCAAGAGCGCAATCCGTGCAAGCGGGCCTGCATACCTTTCGCTGCCCGGCTACCGGGAGCTGCTGCTGGGACACGAGCCCGGCGACTGCGAGGCCAACGACTGCAGCCCCCCGGTGGAGCGGGGGCTCGTCGAGCAATTGGCGAGCGGAGATCCGGGTGAAGTTGCGGTGTTCGCATCCTGGCCCACCGTGGGCGACGCGCTACGGGTGAACGCCCCCGGATTGATCAGCACCGGTAGAAAGCACCTACTCGGCAAAGACCAGCTCGAACAAGCCGGGCTGCTGGAGAGCTGGCGTAGCGCCCACGGGCGCTCAGCCAAGCCAGGTTGGGGCAACTACCGCCCCGACGCGGAGACCTCCGAGATCGCCCTCGCCTACCTCCAGCGCCGGCAACCTCGTTTCCTTTTCCTCAGCCTGGGCGACACCGACGAGTACGCCCATCAAGGGAAGCGGGACAGCTACTGGCTTGCACTTCGGCGCTTCGACCGCACGGTCGCGCTGGTGGAGCAGGCGTTGAACGAGCTTGCCGCACAGGGCGGCCGCACGCTGCTGCTCATCACCACCGACCACGGCCGAGCAGAGGGATTCAGCGAACATGGCGCCCAGTACCCCGAGTCTTCCCGCGTCTGGTTGCTCGCGACCGGGACAGCCGTACGAGCGAGGGGTGTGGTCGAATCTCCACGAGAGCGCAGGCTCCGAGACGTCGCTCCCACGGTATTGTTCGCTGCAGGACGGGCACCCAACGCAAGTCACGACGGTGAGCCCCTGCTCGAGCTGTTCTAAGACTAGTTCCTCGCGGAAATACTAGCCGAGGGAGACGAGGCTGAGCACGGTGCAAGCCGCGACGATGCCGGCGAGCAGCCAGCGTTCCTGACGACGGATATGCTCGAACAGCGGCATCGCCCAGCCCGCCAGATCGCGCCCGGCCCGCCACGCCCGAGGGCGGCGAACCCGCTCGATGGGAAAGCGAATGACGATGGCGCCTGACCGTTGCATCCCTCCAGTATGCTCCGGGGCCAATCGTGTGACAACCAAGTGACGATTCCACGTCTTTTGGGCAACGCGTGGGCCGGAGAGGCTCACAGAAAGCCGGAGCTCAGTGGAGTTCCGCTGCCCTGACAATCCCCCGGCTGAGATCACAAGATGTTTGCCGAGTGTGCATCCGAGAGCCACCGGACGGTGAGAGCGTGAGCCATGGCACAGGCGTCTCTCCCCTCTCACCGCGTCATCCGGGCGCGTGGCTGGGAACCGGTCCCGTCAGCAACTCACGCACTGCCACCGTGGGTCGGGCTGCGCTGGTTGTGCGGCGCCGCGCTCGTCCTGCTCTTGATTGGGTTCGGCATCTCGACCTGGAGCGCCGAGGGCGACGCGACTTGCGAGCCGGCACCGCTGCTCCACTGACCGCCCCCCCTGGAGTCTGGAGCGGCCTTCCGGCCGTTTTTCAGCGCATTCTTGAGGTGGAAGTGGCGCGAAGCGAAGCCGACGCTGCCTTGACACACTGCGGCAATGCACTACTGAGATAACCGCTATGCCGCAGTGCGGCATGCGCACCAGCCGGCGGTTGCAACGCGAGTGCTCCGCAGGGGGGGTGCATTGAACCAGGCGGTCTCAGACCGCCGAACCATCAAGGAGACCGCGCCATGTCGGAAGAGACCATCACCGAAACCAACGAACCTACCCCCGAGGCCCAGGCCGAGGCCAAGCCCAGCAAGGCGAGCGAGCTGCTGGGAATGGGGAAGAGCAAACTGGGCGAGGCGCTGCACTGGCTCGCGCAAACCCTGACCAAGGCGTCGGCGGGCCTCACCGCGGCTGCGGCCAAAGTCGATGCCGTAGGTACCTCGTTGGCCGTGACTGAGTGACGCGCGCCAGCTCAAAGCAACGTTTCCGCGCTGTATCGCCCCTCGCAGTCCTGAATCGAGGTGACTGCGAGGGGCGCGCCGGTGTGTAGGCTCGTGTAGGACACCCAGCCTGGTTTCCGAGCGGAGGTGGCCGGAATGGACACCTCGAGGAAGCTCTGTTGCCAAACGAAAACACTTCGTCAGCATCCCGACCCGCCTTACCGGAGTGCCACGACCTGACTAAACAGGCGCGAACACGCATTCTCAGCTCGAGTTCCTCACGACTCGAATCTGCGAAAATACCGGGAATTTTGCGGTTCTTTGGGCTCACACACCAAACCAGGGAAACCGCGCAGAAAATGTCTCAGCCGCGCTGAACGCACCGTGGTCACCCCTAGGGGCACCCCTGAATATCCACAAGCAATCCCCGATCTGTGGAGAACTGTCAGCGAGCCTGAGCTTCTTCCTGCCATCGAAGCCGCAGCTGACCGTCTCCGAATACGCGACCGGCGGTGCCGAGCTCGGTAGAGCCGTTGACGATCTCCCGGTGCACGTTCAGCACCGGACCGAGCAGTGTGTCCCTTCCCCGATCGAAACGCTGGCTCTGCACGAGCGCTCGATATGCCCGATCTAGCTCGAGCGCCCGCTGCGCGCTGGGCAGGATCAATTGAGCGATATCGCGGCGTTTGCCGCCCATCTCTGGGGCCGAGTTGGCCCCGGCCGGGAAGAAGCGGGCGAGCGCCTCGGCGTTGGCCCGGAACTCATCGCCCCCGCCAACCCGCTCGAGATATGTGGCGATCTCGCCCTTCCCATGGCCGAGCTGCGGAGCGTCGGGGATCCCGCGAAGGTCCTGCATGGCCCACCCCGCGGCTCCCGGCAGTTTCCGCGCGAAAGCAAACGTCTGATCAACGGTGACTCCGAGCCCGGAGTGACACCCCATGCAAAACCGGTGCTCCTCGTCGCTCTGAAGGCGTAGCCGCCCCTGGGCGTCTTCAATGAAACCCTGCAACTGCCACCCGAACTCATTGCGGAGCCCGACGAGAGCATTGCCCGGGTAGACAGGCAACGCGCCGCGGTCTCGCTTGTCGTGCTCCTCTTCATAGGCGCGCATGACCGCCCAGGTGTCGAGGCGGCGCGTCTTCTTCATGTAGCGCAGCTCCTTCATGCGCGTTGCCATGAAGCTCGGGGCCTCGGGGTCCAGGTAGCGCACGCTATGCAGAAACTCAGTTCCCTGAGGATACACTCCACGAGTCAGCTCGTCGTTGCTCGCGGCGCCAAGATAGTGTGTTGGCAGCGCGTGGAGCCTGGTCACGACTCCCTCGATGTTGCCGTCCCCGTCCAGGTCGTACCCGACGAGCTTCTCGTCCAGAGCTTCGATGGGGTAGTCAACGGACCCGCTGGAGATCGCTGGGTCACTTGCGAGGTTCGCCTCCAAGAGACTGAGATTGGCGCGATAGATCTCCACCGATCCGGCCCGATTTGTATCCGCCCGGAATCTTTTCGGGAGCCGCACGAAGACGTCGTCGCTGCTACCGTTCATGGGCCAGAAGGTCCCGGGAAACGGCTTGTAGCGCAGCGTGCGCCATCCGGAGCCATCTCGGGCGAAGCCGAGCGCATCAAATCCAGCGCTCAAATCCAGATCCGGCTTGTAGCCGGGGAAATCCGTACGCCCGGCGAGTGATTCCCGCAGCGACCGGTAGTTGTCCTGGCGGACGTAGGCCAGCAGCGCTTCATCGCTATCAGGCGACCCCTGGTGCGGCGGGTCGAACAGATTGCTCCAATGGTTCTTCAGGGCGAAGTTGCTGAACGCGTACTCGCGCTGCAGCCGAGCGTCGGCCATCGCGTTCTTGCCGTGGGTCTGCGTGTGGCAGGTCCAGCACGGGTTACTCACACCGTCCGTCCGGGTGTAGCACTGGGCCGGCACCGAAGCTTCGAGGTTGTTCACCCTGCCCAGGCGGGCCTTCGCGTACGCCAGCGGATCGTAGGCTTCATGGGGTGCCCGACTCGTTTGGTCAGCGCAACCGCAAACGACAGCCAAGGCGAGCATGGTGCATGCCCACGCCTCCGATGGGAAAACCGCATGGATATATTCTTCAACGCTGCTTCGGGGCTTCATGTCGACTCCGACGGCCGCGCAGGGCGCACGGCTACATGGATATCTGGGGGACCGGAGCGCGCTCGCGGTGCGTCTCACCCCCCGCTCGGAAAATCCCAAGGCCCTGGGCGAGTTGGCAGGATGAGCCACCCGGGAACGCAAGCGGGCCACGCGCGGCGGGAGTAGAGTCGCCGCGCGTGAACCCGCCGCGTCATGTCAGTTGGGCCAGCGGGAGAATACTTCCTCGCCGGGGTGCTGAACGTTGAAGAACAGCGTGCTCATCCCGGAAGAAAACGCGGGCCCGGTCGCCTCAGCGTCGCTCGGCGTCGCTACCACGCGGAAAGCCAGCCCGTAGGTGGGGGTGGCGGTGGAGGCGTGCGCCGGGTCTAGATCCAGGTAGTAGAGCGCGTCTGCATGACCGTTCGTGCCCCAGTTGCCGTCGGTGCCGAACCACACGCCGCCATCGTGGTCGATCACGATGTTGTCCGGGTTCGCGGCGTCGAACATGCCCTCTCCCTCCGAGCCATGCCAGACGTCGAAGTACTCGAAGCTGGTGGAGCTACCCGGAGCCGCGGGGTTCGCCTCGCGCAGGGCGAAGACCGCTCCCACTGGATCGGGACGCTTGGGGGAGTTGGTGTCGTGGGTGGCAGGGTCGTAGAGCACGCCGTCCTGGTCGTTGGCCACCTGGCGACCGTTCTTGGTGAACGCGATGTAGAGCAGCGGGCTCCCGCTTGGATCCCTCGGGTTCCATTCCAGATCCTCGGGGCGATTCAGCTCCATCACTCCGACCTTGGTCGCAGCGGTGAACAGCGCGGAGCGCACCGTGTTGTCGTCAGGGAACCCCCCGAGCGAGTTGTACGTGTTGCTCTTGAGCGCATCGCCCACGGTGGTCCCGGCGCCGAGCTTGGCGGCGTTTGGCGCGACGTCCGCGCTGGTGGTGGAAAGCTCGATCCAGCGTCCCTGCCCAGGTGAGGCGGAGGTCGGCTTTGCTCCACCGACCAGAACCAGACCGTCGGCGTTGTCGAGCCCGGCGAAGTGCGCCACGTAGATCTTGCCGCTAGCCAGCAGGTCACGGATCTGCGCCTTCGTCATCCCCGAAGTGTAATTCCCCGTGGTAACGAACTTGTAGATACGACCGCTACGCCGATCATTGCCGCCATAGATCACGATGGGCTGGTTCGGGATCAGCTGCCAGTCGCTGTCCACCGCAAAGGTCGCGTTCTCCCAGCGGGCGCGCCCCATTGCGCCCAGCTTCTGATGACCGACGCCCGCGCTGGTCTTGCCGTAGTACTCGTCCGCAGGTGCGCCAGGGTCCATCTCGACCATGAAGCCGTAGTTGTCCCTCGCGTGGGTCGTGTTCGCGTCCGAGTGAGCGCCGAAGAGCGCGCTGCTCGATGGCGTGTGATCGAAGCTGACGGCGGCGCCTGCGTCGCAGCCCGCACCCGAGACCAGCTTCTGATTGCTGGTCCAGCAACCCTCGAGGTCGCCGTAGTAGTCCTGCACGTTCTCTTCCGCCGTGATCACGGTTCCCCAGGGAGTCACTCCTCCGGAGCAATCACCCATGATGCCCGAGACGACACCCGCGGGGAGCGCGTTGCCAGCGTCATCGTGGTCCGCGGCAGCAGGCGTGTACCCGGTGATCTTGACTTGCGTGTTGCTGGTGGCGTCGTAGCGCACGTTCTTCGCGGTGCGGTCGACGGTCCAGCTGCCGGACGCGGGGTCCTTGACCACCCGCATCCATGAGCCGCCCACCATGTGCTTGTTCATGCCGATCATCATGTCGACGTCAGCTTGAGCCCAGACCTCCGCGAGCGGATCGGTCTCAATCATCCCCGCCTTCTTGGTCCAGGCGGCGAGGGTGAGCTGCTGGCCATCGGGCGCGCTCGTCGGAGTGGGCGCGTTGTTGGAGACGTACTCGTGGTTCACCCACATCCAACCGGCCTCGTCGCTGCCGTTGAACTGCGGAGCGTTGCCCCCCGCAGCCCAGCCATCGCCGAAATAGGCGATGTAATCGGGGTTCGCGCCGAAGCGGGGTGCGTCGGGGGCGTCGTCCCAGCTGAGAGGAGCCAGCCAGCTCATGACGACCTCGTGGCCCAGTCCTTCGAGCGCGCGCACCCCGTCAGTGGAAGCAGCCGCGAGCGGGAACTGGCCAACAGGCAGCGGCTGGTTGGTGGCGTAGAGCTCCACCAGAGCACGCACGTACTCCGACAGGTTGGTTGCTGCAGTTCCGCGTGGATCGCGCAGCGTGATGCCAACCAGCGAGGGTTTGGGCCGCTCGCTCAGATCGACCCCCAGACCACCGGGAGCGCCCGGAGCACCGGGGTCACCGGGATCACCCGGGTTGCCCGGGTTGCCCGGATTGCCTGGAGTGCCGGGATCACCCGGGTCACCGGGATCGCCCTTCGCGCCGTTGGCCCCATGCTCGCCGTCTGCGCCGTCGTTCCCATTGGCTCCGTTGGATCCGTCGGATCCACACGCGCCAACGCCCAGTGCGCCGAAGGCGCTGAGCAACACAATGCCGTATCGAAGTCGAAGTTTCATAGAGTGTCGAACCCTTCCGTGGTGGCCGGGAAGGTCGCGCGAGTTGGTGACCCTGGCGTGAATCACCGGTAACCCTTCTCGCAATTGTGCGTGTCCTCAGGGCAACGCGAGTGACGGCTCAAGGGCGCGAGCAAGGCGCCTGGACGCGTGCTCCAGACAGC
The DNA here is from genome assembly GCA_030433055.1 of Polyangia bacterium. GTDB lineage: Bacteria > Myxococcota_A > Polyangia > Polyangiales > Polyangiaceae > JAHBVY01. The sequence continues at coordinate 4,186 of JAUILJ010000158.1, read as the reverse complement.
GCGGAAACCTGACGCGGAAAGTCAGGTCACGCGACCCGGCGCCCGACCCGACGGCGACCAAAGAGACCGGGCGCAAAGCTCGGCACGCCGAACGGCTGGAGCCTGATTCATGCAGTGCCGGTGAAGCGACGCGGCGCTCCGGCGCGACACCAGTTGTCAAGTGGAAAGCCGTGCGCCCGTCCGCGACCTTTCGCCACGAAAGCGGCGATCATTGGACCCAGCGCCGTGAGACTCGTGCCTCGTTCGTGCTCAGCTGGGCGAAATCCCCAAACCGATGCAAGCCAACTCCAACTTCACGCGCTTTTGTGTAAGCGTTGCCCCTCGGTCGAAGTGACCGCGGGAGAACACGATGAAACGAAAGCTCAGCGTAGTTTTGGCCGCCTCCTTGTTGTCCGCAGCCTGCGGATACTCCGAGGAGGAATGGCAAGCCCAGCTCGACAAGTACGGACAGCTCGATAGCCGCTTCAAGCAGGAGCAGTCGGAGCACGCCGCCACGCGCGCCGCGCTCGAGGACGCGAAGCAGCGCGTCGCCGCGCTCGAGGCAAAGCTCCAGAGCATGGGCGTCGACTTGGACCAGCTGAACAAGCAGCTCGAAGCCGAAGGCGCAGAAAAGGCGAGGCTGTCTGCGAGCCTCGACGAAACCACCCGCGCGCTCCAGGAGTACAAGGCGCGCGCCGCGCAACTCGAGCGCATCAAGCAGCGCTTCGAGCTCTTGCGCCAGAAGCTGCAAAAGCTCACGACCCTGGGCCTGAAGGTGTCGATTCGCCGCAACCGCATGGTGATCTCGCTACCGGGTGACGTGCTCTTTGCCTCGGGGAAAGACAAGCTGCGCAAGGAAGGCGTCGAGGTGCTCGACCAAGTCGCCCAGGTCATCCGCAACGACAGCACCTTGAGCAAGCGCTTCTTCCAGGTCGCCGGGCACACCGACGACGTCGCGCTCAAGGGTGGTCCCTTCAAGGACAACTGGGGCCTGTCGGCGATGCGCGCACGCCAGGTGCTGGTGTACCTGGTGTCACCGACCGACGCGAAGGGCGGCGGTGGTGGCCTGGATCCGACCCGGCTGCACGCGGCCGGCTACGGAGAGACGGATCCCATCGAAGCCAACGACACCGACGAACATCGCCAGGCGAATCGTCGGGTGGAGCTGGTGCTGATGCCCGACGTCTCCGAAATGCTCGATCTCAAAGAGCTGCTCTGACGCGTGCCCTGAGAAGCGCTGAGGCGGCCCGCAAACCCTGCGGGCCGCCGGCCGCACCCGAGCGGCGCACGAAATCCTGAAACTGCGCCCGGTTTTGCCGCGTATCCATGGCTGTTGTCCCATGTCCGTTGCGCGCGCTGAAACCTGGAGTGGCTGGTCGCTCGAAGAGCCCCAAGATGCGCTCCTCGACACTTCAGCAAAGGCCGCGAGACCTCGTGGCAAAGCTGCGCTAACGGGTAGGGGCAGCAGCATGGACGGGGAGGAGATCGAGCTGACCTTGGAGCTCCTGATGGAGCACTACACCGAGGGCAGCGCGGAAGCATTCGACGAGCTGTATCGCCGCTCGTCCGCTCGGGTCTTTGGCTACCTGCTGCGCCTGACTCGCCACCGTGAACGCGCGGAGGACCTGCTACAGGTCACCTACTCCAAGCTGCATCGGGCCCGCGACAGCTACATCAAAGGCGCCCCGTTCATGCCCTGGGTGTTCGCCATCGCTCGGCGCTCGTTCCTGGACGAACGTCGGCGTGCGAGCAGCCGCAACGAAGATCTGAGCGACGACGGCACGCTCCCCGAGCCCAGCGCTGGAGAAACCAACGGATTGCCGACCGACACCGTCGCAGCGCTCGAGCGCGCAATGAACCGCCTCCCGAGCGCCTACCGTGAGGCCATCGAGCTGACCAAGGTCAGCGGGCTGTCGGTGGCAGAAGCTGCCGAGGTGCTCGGTGCCACACCCCAAGCCGTCAAGCTTCGCGTGCATCGCGGCTACGCGCTGCTGCGCAAGTCTCTCGACACGTTCTCGCGAGGTGCCACATGAGCCCCTCGTCACGCCCCGCGACGCCCGAAGGTCTCGACCCCGATGATCTCGACGCAGAGCTGTCGGAGATGGACGATCTTCCGTGGTCGGAGCTCGGGAAGAACCAAGTCAGCCACGGGCCGTGCTCCAAGGTCTCCGCGAAAATCCGTGCGGAATGTACGCGAGACCTGTGCCCAAGCAAGAACCTCAGTCTGCGCGGGCGGCTCTTCATCTCGGTCTTCTTCTCGATGGGGCTGATGGCGGCGCTGGTGTTGCTCTTCGGTCATCACGCAGAGCCTCCTGCGGCGCTGCGCACGGCCATGTGGGGAGCAGTCGGCTGGGGTGTGGTGATGCTGAGCGTCCTGGTGGTGGGCTTCGCGAGGCCTCCGGGCAGGCGGGGCGCAGTGCGCTTGCGGGCCGCGATCGCCTTCGGCCTCCCCGTGTTGTTCTTCGTCTACCTGCTGGTGACAGGTCAGCATGGAGAGTCCGTCGGTGAGTTCGTAGGCCACGGGGAATCCACCTGGCGCGCCACGGAGTGCGGGATCTTCTCGCTGGCGATCGGCGGGCTGAGTTCTGCCGGCGTACTGTTTGCGTGGCGCCGCACGGATCCACTCACGCCGCGGCTCAGCGGCGCGCTGGCCGGGCTAGTCGGCGGTCTCGGCGCTGCCCTCGCCGTGGGCCTGGCGTGCCCCACGACAGACAAGCTGCACCTGATGTTCGCTCACGGAAGCGTGGTGGTCGCCTTCACGGTGCTCGGAGCGCTCGCAGGGCGCCGCTTGATGACGCCCTAGACGGGGCTACGATGGGAGCCCAAAGGTCAGGGCGCCGGTACCGGAGCCTTCGGGGGGACCGGAGGCGCGGGAGCCTTCGGTGCGAGCTTCTTGGGGATCGGGGGAGAGGCGGCTGAGGCGCTTGCAGAAGGCGCTGGAGCCGACGGAGCGGCGTCAGGCGCGGGGGCGGTGCCGGTGGGCACAGCCGTAGCAGCGCCGCCCACCGGCGGCGGGCCCTGAGTAGGTTCCCGTGCGGAAATACGCCACTCGTTCGTCTCGCGCACCAGGCTCAGGAGCTGGTAGTCCCACTTGCCGTCCTGCTCACACCCTACGCGCACCTTTGCGCCCGCGGCGTTGCGCTCCATCAGCGCGCCTTCGCACAGGATCTTGCCGTGCTCGATCTCCGAGCAGCTGGCGCCGCAAGACGTCTTTGCCTGGGCAACGATGGCCTCAGCAGGCTTGGCCGCCAGCTTCTGCGAGATGTCGAACCGATGTTCTCGCAGCCTCAGCTCGAACTCGATCGCCGCGTCCTTTGGCTCACGAGCAAGCACATCCAGCTCAGCCAGCTTGGGCTTGTCGACCTGAGGCGGGTTGAAGTTGCAGGCGGTGCGGGCGAAGCCCCACAGCAACAGGGTTATCCCAACGAGCGACCAGATCATCAGCGCCGTCGAGCGATTGGGACTGTTGAGTTCGGCTTCTGTTTGCGGCAACGGCGGTCGCTTGACGCGCTTCTTCTTCCGCTTCTTTTTCCCCGACTTCAGCCGCTGAGCGCGTCGCTTGGCCCGACGGCGGCGAGCGAGCTCCGCTGCGTCCTCGTCGTCGTCTTCGTCGTCTTCGTCGTCTTCGTCGTCTTCGTCGTCGTCAGCGTCGTCCACGATCGGCTTGCGACCCTGAGGCGGCGCTTCCTCGCCGTCTTCGTCATCGTCTTCGTCGTCCTCATCCTCGGCTTCGTCGTCCGACGCGGGAGAGGCCTTCGAGCTGGCTCCGGCCGACGCATCGCGCGCGGAGACCGCCTCTGCGTCGCTGTCTTCTTCTTCGTCGCGATCCAACTCGTCGCGATCCACGTCTTCTTCGTCGTCCGGAACCATGGGGGTCGAAGCATCCACATCGACGCCCCGCTTCGCAACCGCCTTCACCAGACGCGAAACCCAAGTTGAGCCGACTCGACCCAAGCGCCGAACGCCGCACGCGGAGGGCGTCTCACCCCCAAAACCAGGGAAAAACGCGGTGCCTTCGGAGTCAACGGGCTGCTTTCCTGGCGATCCGTCGGCCTCGGCCCCGGGGCAAACATCGCAATTCCAAGCTCACTGGAACGCTGGAAGGACGCAACCCGGGCCGCAGTGAGCCGACCAAGCGGCCATGCGCTGTTTGTTCGTCGTCCTCGGCCTGCTGCTCGCGGCGTGCGCTGGGGCCGCGCCGCTCCCC
>JAUILJ010001054.1 GCA_030433055.1 Polyangia bacterium | reverse complement strand
GGGCGCCCCATCCAATGTATCCCCACGGATCTATTCCAGGCCCGGTTGGCTACCCTCGGCTCCGGCGAACAACGCGCCGACATCGCGCTTGCCACCACTCGCAGCCTCGATCTGCAGCGCCTCGACGCGAGGCGCGGACTCGATCTGTTCCAGGCCACCGGCGTGCACTTCGACTGTCAGCGCGCCGAGCGGCTTCTGCGGGCTTGGGGGGTGAGGCCGCCAGGTGCCCCCCAAACGCTCCTCACCCACTACGCAGCCCACATGCTCCGTGAGGGCGCCCGTGACTGAGGCGCTGGTGCTCGGCAAGTTCATGCCGCCCCACGCGGGGCACCTGCACCTGATCGAGTTCGCGCAGCGCTTCGCTGGCAAGGCTCGCGTGGTCGTCGAAGAAATCCCCGAGGAACCGATCCCCGTCGCGTTGCGCGCCAGCTGGCTGCGAGAGCTGTGCCCCGACAGCGAGATCCTCACGCTGCACGACAAGAACCCCCAGGAGCCGGCTGAGCACCCCGACTTCTGGCATATCTGGAGGGAGAGCCTGCTGCGTAGCCTCGGGCGCCCTCCAGCTTTCGTCGTCGCCTCCGAACCGTACGGCGGCCGCCTTGCGGCGGAGCTCGGCGCGCGCTTCATTCCCCTCGACGGCTGGCGCAGCGCGCTCCCCATCTCGGCCACCGCCATCCGCCAGGCGCCGTGGCGCCACTGGGAGTATCTGCCCGCTCCCGTGCGCGCTCACTACGCCACGCGCGTTCGGCTCGTGGGCGCCGAATCCACCGGGAAGAGTCGCCTGGCCCGGCGACTCGCCGAGCATTTCCGCACGCGCGCAGTGCCTGAGTTCGCCGAGAGCCTGCTCCGCGCCGAGCCAGCGCGCGAGCTCACCTCCGATCTGTTGCTCGACTTTGCCCGCGGCCAGCTCGCCAGTGAAAGCAGCCTGGCTCGCCACTGCCGCCGCCTCCTCTTCTGCGATACCTGCGCGAACACCACCGCGCTGTGGCACCGGCTGCTCTTCAGCGCGCCTCACCCCCAGATTGAAGCGCTCGCCAGGGGCACCTCCTACGCGCTGACGCTGGTGTGTGACGTGGATGTGCCCTTCGTACAGGACAGCCATCGCGTCGGCGAGAGCACGCGGGCGCCCTTCATGGCGTTGCTCGACGAGGCACTGTTCGAGATCTCAGGTCCCGTTGTCCGACTGGGCGGCGACTGGGACGCGCGCTTCCAGGGCGCGGTCGACGCCGTGAACCGCGCCTTCCCGTGGGCGACTCCGCCCATCAGAAGCGCTCACACCCGATAGCGCTCACACCAGGTAACGCAGCGGAACGAACTCCCGGCGCACCCGCTCTATCGCACCGCCAGAGCCGTTGTCGACGTTCCGCGCGCCCCTCACCCCCGGAGTCACCGTGCGGAAATCTAGACTCACACGGCTCGTGTTGGCGACAGGGTTCGGCAAGGTGCGGTGCAGTTGAGCCGCCGAGAACAACAACAGGTCCCCCGCTTCGAAGTCGAAGCGCAGTGGCTGGGTGTTGGGTTCGTAGCGGGTCGGCGCGGGATAGTCATCGAGCGCCGTGCGCCCGTGCCAGCCGACACGCTCCATCCACTGCCCGTAGTCGAAGCTCCTCGAGGTGTTCTCCACCTCGCGCTCGAAGTGCTCGGGATAGAACGCGAACGCTTGCTCGACGGGGGTCTTGAAGATTGGCACCCACCAGTTGATCTGTGACTCGGGGCAGGCATACCAGGTGTCGCGATGCACGACGAACAGGGGAGCCGCTTCGGGCAGCTGCTCGGCGCTGTGGTTGATCACTCGGAGCCGTGGGGCGTCGACACAGGTGACGGAGTCAAAGCCCGCCGCCTCGATGATCCGCGCGGCAAGCTGGTGGAGCTTCGGGTCGGAGTACAGCCGCTCCCGTACCTGTGCGAGCTTGGAGAACTCCAGCAGGCGACATGGCCAAAGGTTTGGGTCGTCCCAGTTCTCGTCCAGCTCCGGGAAGCACGCGCGTATCTCGGCGCGCACGCGCTGTACCAGCTCGAAGGTCAACTCGTTGCGTTGAAAGACCACCAGGTCGCCAGCGTGGATCCGCCGCTCGAGGTCCAGGCCTTCGAGCGGCCGCTGCGATGCTTGCTGATCCTTGGCACGGAAATGGTGCCTTAGCTGAAACCCGCCCATGCCCAATCCTACAGTGAAACCCCGCGTCTCGCGCGCAAAGGCCGTGGACTCGGTGTCGAGCAGCAGGTC
>JAUILJ010001053.1 GCA_030433055.1 Polyangia bacterium | reverse complement strand
ACCTTCCCCACCTTCTCGTAGGAGCTCTTCTTCGGCCCGAAACGTGATGCGTACTTGCCTTCATGCCCTGCCTGAAGGAGATCCAAGACGGCCCGCTGGGGAGACTTGATCATGGAGTGTGTGGGGAGGAAGTAGACATCGCCTCCCCAAACCACCTGGAAAACCACCAGGGCGCCGCTCGCCACCCGCAGCACCATCGAGCGCTGCTGCCAGATCAAGCTCAGGACCGCCGCGACCACGGCCGCCATCAACGGCACCAGGCTCTGCAGGTATCGGTCCTGGTGGCTGATCCAGTACCAGGCGAAGACCCCGGACTGCACCCACGCCACCACTGCCCAGGTGCGCTTCGAGCCGCGCAGGAACAGCAACGCGGGGAAGAGCAATGTGTACAGCGAGCCAAACACCGGTCGGTGACCGTGAAAGTTTGGCCAGTCGTTGTGCACGAACGAGAAGTCGAGCGTCGCCCACAACGTCTCTTTGAAGCCCGCCCAGGTGTGCTCTGGGGCCCAGAGCTGGGTTTCCTCGAACCGCACCCACATCTCACTCGACCCCGGCAACCAGGGCCGACTGGCGAACCAGCTGCGCAAGATCGGGTAGGCGGGGTCTCCGTAGTGGATCCAGTTCTTCAGCCAATGCGGCGCCCCCACCACGAGCCCCGCCACGGCAAAAGCCACGAAGGCCCACAGCTGTCCCCAGTGACGATTGCCCTTGCCAGCGCGAATGTTGACGACGAGGAGCTGGACGGCACGCACACAGAGGGCCAAGCCCAGGAAGGGCAACGTCATGATGCCCATCGTGTACTTCGTCATCACGGCGCCAGCCACTAGCCCGCCCAGCAGCGCTGCATAGCGCACCTCGAGTCGCCGCCAGACCAAGACCAGAGCCAGGTAGATCACCGGGCCGTACATCGCGGCGAGGTGGTCGGCACCGCCACTCAAGCTCGAGTCGTACAGCATTACCCCAGGGAAAAGAAACCGGGCGACCCACGCGATTCGAGGGTCGGCGCCCGGCACGAGCCGACGCACCACTGCGCCGATCCCCAGGATGGTGGTCCCGAGGAACACCACGAACTCGAGATGCTGAGCCAGCACCATCTGGTCGTACAGCTTGCCGCTGGGGTACAGAAACGCCCACGTGTACAAGAAGCTGCCGAAATGCGGCGCCCCTCCGAATACCCAGCCCTCGCCGAAGCGGCGAATGCCGTGGGACGCAACGTAGTCCTCGGCGATACCCATGTGCATCGCCCTGGAATCGAACGACACGTTGTCCGGGGTGAGTAGATTGAAATAGATCAGGCCCAGGCTCACCAGACCGAAGATGAGCGCGACCCACTGCAGCGGCTTCAACGGCTGTCGGGAGTAGCGCAGGTGAGACTCAGCGATGAAGCGCCATAGGGAACGCGCTCCGAGCAGGCCGATCAGCGGGGGGATGAAGAAGAACCAAGTGTAGTAGAGCTTCAGCGCACCCCCGAGCGCGACGGTTAGCTCGAACTCCATCACACCTGCCCCAAATGCCAGGGCGAGGTGCTCGAGTGGAGCGATGTCATCTCGGGCGCAGAGCTTGATAGTGAGGTGCCCCGCGGAAATAGCAGACGCGGCGAACACCAGGGCGCTGGCCCAGTAGGCGATCAGCCGCCAGGCTAGCCAGTCCTTGATCGGGTAGTAGTCATCGGCGTAGCCGTGGGCGATGACCAGTCCGATCAAGCACACCGCGAGGATACCGACCTGCCGCAGACGCCCCCGCCAGCGCGCGCCCTCGGGGCGTTCCCTCGCTCCTTCGGCGCCCGCCGACACGAGATCCTGGGGAGCAGGCTTCCTCAGCCTCGCCCACAACTTCACGGTGCGCGCCCCATGTGACTTCGACTCGCGGAACTCAATGAGCTAGGAGGCGCTGCGAATCCAGTCCCAAGTTCGGCTGAGCCCGTCCTTGAGGGAGGTAGAGGCCCTCCACCCCAGCACTCGCGCCGCCTTGGACGGATCGCCGAAACGACGGCTCCCCGCGGTCCAATCCGCGGGCCCCGGCTGCTTCGCTAAGCCCTTGCCGCTGACTTCGATCATCGTGTCGAGGAGCTCATTGACGCTCGTGGGTACCCCAGACGCGATGTTCAACACTTCCCCGGAGGCCTCCACCAGCGCAGCCTGCAGCGTCGCCTCAACCACGTCGTCCACGTAGACGTAGTCGAGGCTCTGCTCTCCGTCCCCAAAAACGATGGGGGCGTCACCTCGCTGCAG
>JAUILJ010000157.1 GCA_030433055.1 Polyangia bacterium | reverse complement strand
CTCGCTGCCTTCGAGGGGCATTTCGAGACGGGAACGAGCGGCACCGGCCTGTATCTCTTCGGCGCGCCTAACCCCCAAACCAAGCAGGTCGAGTACGGGGTGGAGATACCGAAGCTCTTGAGCGTCCTGGTGTACGGCAACCCCGATCGGCCGGTGGCCGGGCTCGATCAGATCCCCGCGGATGAGCAACCGCCGGTGCGGATCCCATTCCAGGCCTATCACCTGATGATCTCCATAGGCATGTACCTGATCGGGCTGTCGTTGCTCTCTGTGTTCTTTGCCTTAAGGAAACGACTTGAGCAGCAGCGCTGGCTGCTGAAGGTCCTGGTCGCGAGCGTTGTGGCTCCGATCCTCGCGAACCAGGCAGGCTGGGTGGCTACCGAGGTCGGGCGTCAGCCCTGGATCGTGCAAGGGCTCCTCAGGACCAGTCAGGCGTTGAGCAAGACGGTGCAGGCCGAGCAAGTGCTCGCGAGCATCCTGATGTTTGGCTTCGTCTACATCGGTTTGTTCGGTGTCTGGGTCTTCGTGCTGCACTCGAAGATCCAGCATGGACCGGCGAACCCACATGGCCCGGCCAACGGCAGCGCGGGCGGTGGTGAAGAAGGCTTCCTCGACGTCGCCGGCGAGCGCGTCTCTCGACGCCCCGACACATCACTCACGGGGGTCGCCAGCGTGCGCCCGCTGGCAGAGGAGGACGCAGAGTGACCGGGCTGCAGGTATTCTGGTTCACCGCGCTCGGTCTGCTGCTGACGGGGTACGCGATCCTGGACGGGTTCGACCTGGGCGTCGGTACGCTGCACCTGTTCGCCAGGAGCGAGTTCAGCAAGCACACCGATCAGCACGGTGAGCGGCGGATCCTGCTCAATGCCATCGGTCCGTTGTGGGACGGCAACGAAGTCTGGCTGGTCACCTTCGGTGGTGCCCTCTTCGCGGCGTTTCCCCGGGCGTACGCCACAGCGCTCTCCGGATTCTATCTACCGTTCATGCTGCTGCTGGTCACCCTGATCGGCCGAGCGGTGGCCATCGAGTTCCGTTCCAAGCGACCCGAGCGCTGGTGGCGGGCCTACTGGGACTTCTCTTTCAGCGCCGCGAGCACACTGGTCACGTTCATTGCAGGTGTCGCCGTAGGGAACGCCATTCGGGGGATCCCCATAGACGGCGACGGCGAGTATGCGGGCGGGTTGATGACGCTGATCAACCCCTACGCCCTCGGGGTGGGAGCCTTCGCCGTCGTCACTGCGGCCATGCATGGCTCGATGTACCTGGCGCTCAAGACCGAAGGACAGCTGAGGAAACGCGTCCAGGGCTGGATGTGGACGAGCTTTGGACTGTTCTTGATCGGCTACCTGGGCGTCACCATCATGACCTTGGTCAGCGTCCCCCAAGCGCTCACCAACTTCGAGCGCTGGCCGATCGCCTGGACCCTGGTGGCCCTCAACGTCCTGGCCATCGCCAACATCCCGCGCGCGATCCAGCGCGGCCGAGCTGGCTATGCGTTCGTGTCCTCGTCCGCGACCATCGCGTCCTTGGTGTTCCTCTTCGGCATGGCGATGTTCCCCAACCTGCTCCACTCAACGGCGGAGCCGCACAACAGCCTGACCATCTACAACGCCTCGAGTAGCGAGACCACGCTGCGGCTGATGCGCACAGTGGCGTTCATCGGGGTGCCGCTGATCCTCACCTACACCACCACGGTGTACTGGATCTTCCGGGGAAAGACCCGGCTCGACGACTCCAGCTACTGAGCCCTGCAGCTGCTGAGCCCTCCAGCTACTGAGCCCTGCAGCTGCTGAGCCCTCCAGCTACTGAGCCCTCCAGCTACTGAGCCCTCCAGTCACTGGCCGGTCACAAAAAAGCGCACGCAGGGAGTTGGGCCCTGCGTGCTGGGGGTTCGAGGAGGGGTCGAGAGAGTTGTTTGGCTGCGTACCGAGCGTTGCGAAACTCAGGCAGTGTGGGCCAGCGGGATACTCGAGCGGATCCCACTGTCGTGGGCCCGAGCGAGCAGGTGCCGGGCAAACGTGCTCCGCAGCTCCTTGCGTAGCGTCTCGCTGAGGCGCCAGTCACCCGGCGATGCGGTCATCGCTCGGACGATGGCGGACGCGCCCAGGGTCGCAGCCAACTCGAGCTTGTCCGCCCGGAATTCACCACGCCCAGTGTCGAGGCACGTCTCGAGAAGTTGCTGACAGCTGTGGAGGGGATTGGGCTCGAAGCCAGGCACCAAGCGTCCGAGGTCTTGCTCCAGCGCTGCCGCCTCCACGGCAACGTCTGCAGCCACAGCAAACGCTTCCTCCAGCGTATCGGCGCGGTGGGCCCTGCTCTGGTGCTCGACCGACAACACCTCGACCCGACGCTCGGCGAGCTGGCCAAGCAGGTCTTCCTTGCCGCTGAAGTATTGGTAGAGCGAGCCAACGCTCACCCCGGCCACCTTGGCGACTCGATTGGTGGAGAGCCGCTTGAAGCCGTGTTGGTGCAGCACACGAGCCGCCGCGACCAGGATGGTCAGCACCGTCTCGCGGGACCGCGCTTGTTGGGGAGTGCGTCGAAGAGTCGGAAGTTGCGCCATGTTGTGCCAATCGAAGGAAAAGAGGGCAGGTTCTTGGGTTCGCCGCGATCTGGAGCAAGTGGTGTGCCAGCTATTTGGGCCAGGTCTGAGCCGGCACCCATGCGCCCCAACGTGGTGTATGAGTCGCCTCCACCCCCCCGTTGCGATCACTTCGACCCGAAAAAAATCTACTGAAAGTGATAACGGGGAGGGTTTGTCCCACTGACCGGTCGGAAGGGCGAGACTGTGGTTGGAACTTCACGACTGGGTTCGGTGGGGTGTAACTGAGAGTCCACGGTGCCGTCGCGGGGGCGACGAATCGCGCCCAGCAGCGGGGCGAAGCGGTCAGACGTTCGAGGTTCGACGGTCTTGTTGAACGGGGGCTTGGCTCGCGTTCGTTTCCGCGGGGGCAAGCTCCAGCTCGCGCGCAGTAATACGAGCGAAGGTCGGGAAAGCTCCCTGATGGTGTGGTTTCTCTGGGACGACCCACCGGTCGCCTGCACTACCGCTTCAGCCGCTAGCGGTCGCGTGACCGCATTGGAGTCCGTGCGGAACTGACCAGTCGCTCACTCGAGCCCGGGGCTCGCAACCGTTTGGCGCCTGTCAGCTGGCTAACGCTCAGCGACCGAGCACCGTGCGAATGCTGTCGCTGGTCGCCTCCGCGAGCAGCTGTAGGTCTGCATCGTCCACGCAGTACGGCGGCATCCAGTACACGGTGTCGTGAAGCGGCCGCAGCAGCACTCCGCGATCGAGCGCTGCGGTCCTGAGCTCCAGGGAGAGCCTGCCGGGCCCCAGGCGCGACTCCCAGCCAGCGTCGGGCTGCACCTCGAGCGCCACCACCAGCCCGGCCTGCCGGCGCGCGACCACGTGCAGGGACGCTTCAGCCACCTGTCGGGAGAGTACGTCCAGGCGGCTCGCCAGCGCCGAGAGGTGTTCGGCCGGGTGTTCGTCGTCGAATAGCTTCAGGCTCGCCAAGCCGGCGCTGCAGGTGATGGGGTTGGCCGTGAAGGTGTGGCTGTGAAGGAACGTGCGGGACGGATCTCCCTTGAACGCCTCATCCAGGCCATTTCGGATCAGGACGGCACTCAGTGGCAACACACCCCCGCTGAGTCCCTTGCTCAAGCAGAGGAAATCAGGCGCGACCTTGGGGTCAGTCCACTCCGTCGCGAAGAGCTTCCCCGTACGGCCGAAGCCGACGGCGATCTCGTCAGCGATGACGTGGATCCCAAGGCGCTGGGCGGCCTCTACCAGCGCGCGGTAGAACCCAACCCCTGGCATCACCATGCGGCCTGCGCACTGGATCAACGGCTCCACCAACAGCGCGGTCAGGTGGTCCCGGTGCTCCTCCAGGAGCTGGATCGCCCGCTGCGTCTCTTCAGCGTCAGCGCCCCGGTCTCGCAGCAAGTCTTGGTTGGCGTGCTCAGCGTAGCTCGGCACTGGGAGTTCGATGACAGGGAACAACAGCGGGCCGAACTGCTCGCGGTAGGCGCGGTTCCCGCTCACTGCGAGAGCGCCAAGCGTTTCCCCGTGGTAACTATTGGTGAGTGTAGCGAGCCCCTGCCGCTGTGGCTCCCCCGTCTGCTGGCGGTACTGAAAGCTCATCTTGAGCGCGACCTCGATGGCCGCAGAGCCGCAGTCGGCATAGAACACGCGCCCATAGCTGCCTCGACCACCGGGCGCCTTCTCTACCAGCGCCTCGGCCAGCTCGAGCGCCGGTTCGTGGCTGAAGCCAGCGAACATCACGTGATCCAGCCGAGCCGCCTGGGCTGAGATCGCCTCGACAATCCTCGGGTGGCCGTGTCCGTGGAGGCAGGTCCACCAACTGCTGATCGCATCCAGGATGCGCTCTCCAGAGCTGGTCTCCAGATAAGCGCCACGCGCAGCACGGATGGGCAGTGGCGGCGACAGCTGAAGGTCGCGGAAATGCGTCGCAGGGTGCCAGAGCAACTCGGAGTCACGCCGCACCCAGTCGGCGGCGTCTCGACCCGATTGGTCTGGCACCGGACGCGTCACTTGCGCTTGTTCTTCTTGTTCTTCTTGCCTCCGACCCACTTCGGAGCCGCCTTGACCTTTTCTTCCGCGGGGATATCGTTTCCATCCACGAACACCCACTTGCCTTCGAGCTTGCGGAACTCGGCGCGCTCACGGTGCTGCGTCGTCAGGCCCTTCAGCTTGTACCTCGCGACGAAATCGACGGTTCCCTCCTCGTCGTCCGCTCCGCCGGCCTCGGTGCGCAGCACCTCGAGCCCCATCCAATCGCTCTCCCGGCTCCAGACCTCGACCTCTTCACGCACCACCTCCTCGCGGGTCGCGGGGTCGTGACTGCTCAGGATGAAGTCGACGTTCCCGCTTGCGAAGGCGCTGTAGCGGGCGCGCATGAGAGCCTCGGCCGTAGGCGCGCCCTGCTTGCCCTCGAGGATGGGGCCGCAGCAGGCGGAGAAGGCATTACCAGAACCACAAGGGCACAGCTCACTGTCAGTCATATCGAGTCGCCGGCCGTAGCGCTTTGGCGCCGCTGAATCAAGCCTCGCGACGGCCTCGCGCCGTGTCGCGTCGGTTGGGACCCTCCCTCTACTTCGGGCTCACGAACCGTCCCTCGGCTTGATGGTGAGGCCGTGGCAGAGCCCCACGGCCGGCCAATCCCGCGTCAAACCTCTACGTTTTCGTCCATGGCCTTGTATCCGGAGGCTTCGCTGCTTAGACACACCAGACCCCAGGGGAAGCTCTGGCCGAGCCGGACACCCCCGGCGCGCCCGCGGAGGCGCGAACAAACCAACCAAGCGACTTCGAACGCGGAACCAAGAGGAGAGACTGATGGCGATTGAACTACCGGCGCTGCCGTGGGCCAAAGACGCCCTCGCGCCGCACATCAGCGCAGAGACGATCGACTACCACTACGGCAAGCATCACAACGCCTACGTGACGAACCTGAACAAGCTCATCGACGGCACGGACATGGCGTCGAAGAGCCTGGAAGAGATCGTCAAGGCGGCCGAAGGTGGGATGTTCAACAACGCGGCTCAGGTGTGGAACCACACGTTCTACTGGAACTCCATGAAGCCGGGCGGCGGTGGCGCTCCTAGCGGCGCGCTCGCGGACGCCATCAACGGCAGCTTTGGCAGCTTTGACAAGTTCAAGGAGGCGTTCTCCGCGGCCGCGGCGACCCAGTTCGGCTCGGGGTGGGCGTGGTTGGTGAAGGAGGGCGACAAGCTCGCCGTCATGAAGACGCCCAACGCAGAGACCCCGCTGACCAAGGCGGGCGTCACACCCCTGCTAACAATCGACGTGTGGGAGCACGCCTACTACGTCGACTACCGAAACGCGCGGCCGAAGTACATCGAGACGTTCCTATCGAGCCTCGCCAACTGGGACTTCGCTGCGAAGAACCTGGCAGGCTGAGCGGCGAGCGCACGCGACGACCATCTCCTCGCGGATCGCGCGAGCAGTCCGAGAGGGGGGGGCCAGCGAGCGATCAGTGGAAACGGGCGACCCGCGTCGCCCGTTCGACTTTTGTGGTGGCGCTACTCCTCTCGACGCGGCCCCAGATCGGACCCTGCGAGTGCCCGTGTCAGCAGCGAGCGCGCGAGTTCGTCGAGCGTGGTGGTCCGACACTTGAGGAGCAGGCGCCGGATCTGCGACTTGAGAGTGTTCACCGAAATTCCCAGCTCTTGAGCCATGAGCTCCCGTGGGATCCCAGCGACGCTGGCAGCCACGATCTCGACTTCCCGAGGAGACAATTGCTCGGAGCGGGCGAGCTCGTCCACCAACCACCCGATCCGCTCGTCCCCCGTCCAATGAAACGAGATGCAGCGCCGCGCGAACTGCTCGAGGAACTCATGCTCTGGCGGCTTGACGACGAACTCCGCACGCAGACGCCCCGCCTCACGTAGGAACTCCGCCCGAGTGTGGCTGGTCAGAATCAGCGCCGGGGCGCCGAAGTTCCGCTCCCGGAGTTCGCGCAGGAGCTGGAAGCCGGAGCCGTCGGGGAGCTCGAGATCCAGGAGCACGCCCGCGGGCATGCCGCCGCTGCCCAACAAATCGCGACCCGACGAAATATCGCCCGCGCTCTCGACGGGAGCAAACGGCTGCAGAGCGTGCCGCGCCAACCGCACCCACACGTCGTCGTCCTCGACGATCACGAATCCCTTCTTGCTGTTCATCCTGGACGCATTCTCGGCCCCCGGTTCATACCCATGCTCGCGGTCCCGCAGTCCGTGACGCTGAATTCCGCAACCTTGAGCTCAGCTGGACCACACTCCGCGAACCAGTCTCGACTCGACGCTCTCCCCGGCCAACCTCGACGGATTGGTTCTGGTGTGCTGCGGGAACACCGGCCGGAAGAAAACATTTCCGCGCGTCTATAATCTCGAAAGCGAGCGCAAGCTTCAAGCGAACTTCACTCAAAGTGTTTCCAGGCCCGAACACGCGAGAGCACACACGCACCCCCAGCGACACCGGCGACATCCCGCGTGCCGCCTGGGCGGCGCCAACTTGACCCGCCATCTGGTCGGCCGCCGTGCTCCCAAGCGCGAGGCACGAGGGTTGCTGTGCTGCCGACGGGCGGCGCTTGCAGAGTTGACCAGCCATTCCACCGCCTCGCGAAGCTCCAGCCTGCCGCAAGCGAGGTCCCGTGGCCAGCCCTGTGCGGGTGGCTGCCTTGACGCGGACGAAGCACCTGGGAGCGGCCTGACTGGACCGCGGCGCGAACACGGTCCGCAGATATCCAGTGTTCGCTGGATGCTGAGGCGAAGTTTCCGGGCGGTTCACTCTTCGGGGATCAGACGAACGTAGCGACCCGCGGCCGCCGATGATCGCAGCTCGTCGACCCCGATGAAGTGGTTGAGTTGGCTGTTGCACGTAAAGACGAGGAGCGCGAGCGCCGCATGTGGGTCGCACCGGCTGTTGGCTGAGCTTCGGGTTCCCCTGGCTACGTTGGGCGAGTGGCCAGGGAGGAGCTGATTGTGGGTAGCGCACTCAGCCTTCCGTTCATCCCTTGGGGTACACCCTCAAGGATAGTTTACACGACACTTTGAGTCGCGCATGGTGAAGCTGGGCAAAGTCGTGGTCGGGTTCGCCATTTCGCTCGGTGCGCAAAAACGCGAGCGGCAAACTTGGGGGAGATCACGGGTAAGTGCAAAGGCGCCCAGTGGGCGCAACGGATGAGCGATCGCCTGTCGAGACGACTGCCATGCGTTTGCGGGCTCTTCACTGCTTCTCACGGACTCCGAAGTACTGCACGGTTCGCGCGGCGTCGCTGCGGTCGAACGCGAGGTAGTGCGTCCACCCTCCATTCTCCGAACCTCGTACCATTTGACAGGGAGCTGTTTCATGACCGAAACGCATCGAGTGATCCTTTGCGCATCTGGCGATCTCCACGAAGTCAAAGGTCCGCGGAGGGCGCAGACGCTCCGACACCGCAGCACCCTGATGGCTCTGCTATCGCTTATAGGGACGATGGCCGGTTGCGCCACTCCCTCGAGTGACGAGCCGACTCCTGAACCCACGGAAACGACCCAAGGGGCATGGCAGATTGGTACCGAGATCGACACATCGGGTCCGACGACCACTTCTACACCCCTCGGCCTGGCGTTGGAGTTCGAGAACGGCGCGGGCCCAACGCTCAGCGTGCGGGCCGGACAGAAGTTCTTCATCGAGCAGCTGGACCTAAGAGGCGCGATCGACGCGACGACTGACGAGGGAGTCGACGGACTGGCGGATCGCGGGCCCCTAGCGAATCTGGACTGGCGCGGGGTCGAGCTCGACGACCAGGAGTTCGTTGGGCTCGGCAACCCCGATGGCACCTTCACTCGGCGCCGGTTCTTCACGGGCGCACGCTGGATGCGTCGACCGAGCGTGATGGTGATCAGTCAGCTGGACAATCATGGGCACCCCACCGCGGCACCGTGGATCCTCAACCTCGGCGCGGACTCCCATCGGTCCCCCCTCGATACCTTCTTCATCCGGCGGACGCGCGCGATCCAGTGGACCTACGACTGCGCAAGCAAGGACGACTGCAGTGGTGCCTCGCTGTTCCAGGAAGAAGGCCTGGTGGAACTGCGACACAGCGCTTGGAACCAGCAGGTGAGGCGCTTCGCTTCGCGTACCACGCGGCTCGAGCTTTTGTGGTCCGAGCTCCCATCGGCTCGCTGGAGCGTCGACGTGGAGCAGGTCGGAGACCCCGGCTACGACTACAACTTCAATATCCTTATGGATATTGAAGAGCCGACGAGCGGCGTGTTCCAGCCCGGCGACGACGTTCCAGTCACGTTGACCCTGGTGGACGGATCCGGCGAACGGCTTCACCCCGAAGGGTCATTGCCTAGTTATGCCGATGTCGTATTCGGTCCCAATCCCAGTGGGATTCAGTACTACAACGCGTTCTTCGATCCCACGACCACGTTCTATCGCCGCAAGCACCGCGAGCGGATGATGGCGATCCAGATGATCGGGCCAGCGCAGGACATCCAACCCATTCGAACCGTTGCACCATTGGAACAGTTTCTCGTTCCCTCGGAGACCTTGCTGCTGGGCACGCAAGACCGCGACGGGCTCTATGCGGAGGCGCAGCTCTTCCCGCCTGCGCACGTGCTGTTCGGTGGCGCCTTCTTCCCGGATAGCGGCGCCTGGTCGACTCCCGTCAGTGATCAGCTGACCTTTCATATCCCAGCGGACGCCAAGCCGGGTACCTATCGGATCACGATGAAGGCCAGGCGCGTGTTCATGGGCCAGGACATCCCACGCTCGGTGACGAAGGAAATCCAGGTCGGCTCGGCGGAACATACCGAGGCCTCGCTGCCCACGGGCCCCTGCAACACTTGCCATAGCGGCGCGGGCGACCTGTCCCGTGTGCTACACGCAAATGCCGACCGCGCTGCGTGCAACGGCTGCCACGTCCCGCTGGGTTTCGAACTCGAAGGCCCAGTGTATGTGAGGACCCACTTCATCCATTCACGCTCCGAGCGCTTCGATCGACCGAAGGACGACTGCTCTTCTTGCCACAAGGAAAAGAGCAGCATTCAGCGGGTCAGCAAGTCCGCTTGTCTCTCCTGCCACGACTCCTACCCGGCTAGCCACGTAACGGCCTTTGGTCCCATCCAGAGCATGTACGTCGGTGGCGACACTGAGTCCTTCGACAATTGCACCTCAACCTGTCACCAGAACCACCCGGGCAGCCATCTCTAGCATCTGCTGATTGATGCCAGGGAGCCCCCATACAAGCCTCGAATAGGAACCCCGACCCATGGCATCGGTATCTCTAGAGTCGGTTCGGACCACTCAGCTCGAAGCGAGCGAAGCGGCAGCCCACCTCGTGTCACAACTCCAAGGCCAAGACCCCAAGTTGGTCTGCTTCTTCGCCGCGCGCTCGGTGGACCAGAGCGCGTTGAATCGCGCACTGCGAGACAAGCTCCCTAAGGGGACCCGGCTGGTCGGCATGACCACCGGTGGCGAGGTTGACCGAGAGGGAATCCACCAGGGCAGCATCGTGCTGGGTGCGTTCTCCGGTGACTTCGAAGTTGGAATCGGTCTGGGCGAATCGCTCAAGGAGAACGCGCTAGCGGCGGGCGAGAACGCGGCGAAAGCGGCATGTCGAGAACTGGGAGTCCGCCAGGCGGATCTGGATCTGCGCCGCTACGTCGGCATGGTTGTCGATGATGGCTTTCAGCAGAAGAAGGAAGAGCTGCTGCTTGGCATTCTGTCCAAGAACCAAGGCACGGTGCTCGTTGGAGGCGGCGCCAACGATCAGCACCCGATCGAGGGCAGCGCGGTGATCCACGCCGACGACAAGGTAACGAGCAACTCCGCCGTCGTCGTTATGTTCCACACGGAAGCGCCCTGGGGAGCTCTCAGGTCACACGCTTATCAACCGACGGGTAGACGCCTGGTCATCACCCGAACGGACGAGACCGGAAAGCGTGCCCTCGAGATCGACGGCAAGCCCGCTGCCGAGCGCTACGCTGAGCTGTTGGACGTTGGGGTTGACGAGCTTGAGTTTGGCAAGCCGAAGGGCTTCGCAAACACCACGGTGGCGCTGAAGGTCGGTCGTGAGTACTTCATCCGGTCTCCGTGGATGCCCCTGCCCGACGGGTCGATCCTGTTTGCCAACTACCTCGAGGACGACACGGAGCTGGAGCTGATGCAGCTCGGATCCATGCCTGAAGCGACGCAGGCGTTCTTCGAGCACGAGCTCCCCCAGCGAGTGAAGAACCCCCAAGCCGCCTTGCTCTTCCACTGCTCCGGTCGCTACCTGATCGCTCAAGCGCGAGGTGAAGTGGACGCGCTCTCGAAGGCCTTTGCTTCCGCGCCCCCGTCGGCAGGCATGAACTGCCACTTCGAGCTGTACTGCGGCTTCCACATCAATACGACGCTCACCACTTTGGCTTTTGGCTCAGATGGCTGACTCCGACGTCGACACCACCGCGCTCCGTCAACGAGTTAGCGAGCTGGAAGCTGAGAACAGGACTCTCAAAGCGGAGGTGACTTCCAAGAGCCAGCTGGCTCAGAAGGCGCTCGCCAGCTATCAGCAGCGGGCGCTGCACATGGAGATCATCCGGCAGCAGAACGAAGACCTCGATCGCCTCACCGCGGATCTCGCCCAGGCCAAGCTCAAGGCGGAAGCCCACGCACGGGACGCCGAGAACGCCGCGCGCCTGAAGAGCGAGTTCCTCGCGAACTTCTCCCATGAGATCCGTACCCCTCTGAATGGGATCATCGGGTACTGCGATCTGCTCGCGCGGGAAGAGGGGGACCGGCTCACGATCCATGGGCGACGCGACCTCAGCACCATCAAGTCCAACGCCCGCACCCTGCTGGCCCTGATCAACGACATCCTGGATCTTTCCAAGATCGAGTCGGGCCACGCTGAGGTCATCACCGAGTCTGTAGACACCTACGAGCTGGTCGGCGAATGTTGCCGCACGGTATCAGAACTATTGAAGGGCAAGGACGTCGAGCTCAAGTGCGAGATTGATCCCAGAGCAGGCACCTTGCAGTCGGACAGCCTGAAGCTTCGCCAGATCATGCTCAACTTGTTGAGCAACGCCGCAAAATTCACCGAAGTCGGCGAAATCTTGCTCAAGCTTCAGGTGAAATCTGGTGCCTTGATGCTGTCCGTCGAGGACACGGGCGTTGGGATCCGCGAAGAGGACCTCGCTCACATCTTCGAGAAGTTTCGCCAGGTCGACGGCTCCAGTCGCCGCGTCGCAGGAGGCACCGGGCTCGGACTGGCCATCGTGCGAGAGCTCTCACGTCTGCTGGGAGGGTCCGTGAGCGTGACGAGCACCCAGGGGCGCGGGAGCTGCTTCATGGTGGAGCTACCCGGCACGATGATCAGCGAAGGCGGTGTCAAGCCCTCGGAGCCCGCCGCTGAGGAGCTGGATCCCAACGCCACGTCCGTCCTGATCATCGATGACGACCCGCTGGTTCGCCAGCTATTGCGGGGCCAGCTCGAGGGGGAGGGTTTCCGCGTGTATACGGCCAACGACGGCGTCGAGGGCATTCAGCTC
>JAUILJ010000156.1 GCA_030433055.1 Polyangia bacterium | reverse complement strand
CACCCGACGCTCGTCGACCTGATAGGGAGCCTTGCAACCGGGACACTCGACCTTGAACATCTAGCCCCCAAGGGTAGCGGTATCGCTTGGCTTTGTCGTGGTTTCTGCAAGTCGTCCAGCGCGTTCCCTGAGACGCATTTGCCTTTGGCGGTACGGCTGGCTTTCGCAGGACGGGCGCCGGGTGCTAACAGCCGAGCAGGCCGGATGGTGAACGAAGGCAACCAGGATGTCGGAAGTCATCCCTCCCCAGGCTCCAGGTCGTCGGGGGCGCCACGTGGCCCCAGCCAACGAGGGCGCTGGGTGGGTGTGGTGAGCGTGACCGTACTGCTGGGTCTCGGGGCCCTGGCATGGCCGGGGATGAAACAGGGGCCCAAGGCGTCCCCCAGCTCTACGGCCAGCGCCAGTGCGAGCGTTTCGCCAGGGGACGCGGGAGCCATCAGCGATGCCGGCCTCGAACTCGAGTTCGATGCGAGCCTCGCACTCGCCGCTGCGGAGCTCTCCGATGAGGATCCGCTGCTGGCGTACGCGGGCTGGTCAACCTGGCCCGATGGGGGCGCCGTCGCCCCGCTACCGGTGACCGCACCCGTCGCGGTGCGCTTCGGCGCTGCGTTGTTTCCCTACGCCGGTGCAGAGTTTGCCCCTCCTGACGCGCCCACGCGCGACGCGGCGCTCAAGGACGCCGAGGCGGCCCTGGAGGTCGCCAAGGACGACTTCAAGCAGGCCGTCAAGCTCGGGCATGGAGGGGGTGAGGATCTCGGTTTGATGCATCGGGGGATTCTTGAACCACCGGTTGAGTATGCGCTGTTCACCCTGAAAATAGGCGCCGTCTATCCCCGACCCGTCGACACGCCGCGAGGCTACTGGGTGATACGTAGGATCCGCTGACGTCGCGTTGATGCCTCCATCAGCGAGCCAGCACATCGCTAAGTCGTTGTGGAAGCGCCAACGAAGCGCTCCTCGCTACAACCGGCCCACGTGCAGTGCTGTGCCTCCCCCTTCGCTCGACCCGCCACAGAAAACATCACGTTCACCTAGCCAGCGGCGTGGTGACGAAACCCTGTCTTTTTGCCTCAACGAATCATAGATTCGCCGAGCCTCCGTCTTCTGATACCGCAGAAAGGCGGGTTGGCCCTGACGTGGGGACGTGAAGGCCCGAAGCTAGCCACAGATTCGCCTCACTAGGCACGGCTACCTGGTGTTTAATACAGTCAGTTCTGATCCATCGCCTGCCATGGCGAGGATGCCGATCGATGCCGAACCTCTCGAATCCAAACAGCTCTGGCAACGGCAACTCGCGCGACGAAGGAACCTCCGATCCCACCTGGATCGCAGCAACCATCGAGCGACTTCGCGCTGAGCACGATGCCACTTCCAGCCAGGCCGCAAAGGCCATCCTGCTTCACGAGATCGGACTGCTCGAAGAGAGTTCTGGTGATGAAGCCGGAGCGGCCCGCGATCAGCTGCAGGCCGTCAACGCCGACTCCACCTTTCGTGAGCCACTCGAGCGGCTCATCACGATCATCGAACGCCGGAAGTCGTTCAAGAACCTCGGGCGGCTGCTCGATCGCCTGCTGAAGATCTCCGAGCGACCCGGCGAGCGCGCCCGGGCCCTACTGGACAACGCAGCATTCTTCGCTGACCACGGGGAAGACCTGGATGCAGCCCGCCAAGCGCTGCTCGAAGCGACCGAGCTCACCCCCGAAGATCCTTCGCTGTGGTTGGCGCTGGAATACGTCGGCTGGGCTCTGCAGAACCTGGACCTCGTCAGCGAAGCGCTCAACCGACGCGCAGCGCTCGAACAAGACGCCCACTGGCGCGGCCTCTTATTGCTCGACCTCGCCGCGCTGCACACCCAACGGGGGGCGGACGCAGACGCGGTTTCCAGCATCGAGCAAGCCATCGAGCTGAAGGGGCCGGCGACCTTCAGAGCTCTGCTCGCCCTCGAGCGCTGCGCCAGGACCGTCGATCGACCTGCGCTCGCAGCGCGAGCACTCGAGGCCCAGGCTACGCTGATCTTGAGCGCGATCGAGAGCGCCGAAGCCGCTGAAGCGCTAGGGATCCCCGAGCACCGCCGAACGACCACTCACGCCGCCGACGCGTGGCTCCGCGCGTCCGAGGCCCTGCGCCAGAGCGGCGACACGTCCCAAGCTCACGAATTGCTTGGCAGAGCACTGGAGCGTCTCCCCGAGGAACCCGCCCTGCTACACGCCCGGATGCTCACCGCCGAAGCGCTGGGCAACACGGACCAAGCGGCGGAGCTGGCGCAACTCGAACTCAACGCGGGGGTGAGCGGCGGGGTCGCTGCCAGCCTGTGGCTCCGGGTCGCTGAGGCCGCCGCATCGCAAGGCGACGGCCCGCGAGCGCTCGAAGCCGTCAACGCGGCGCTGGGACACGATGCCGGGAGCATCCCGGCACGAGTCCTCCAGCTCGACTTGCTCATCGGCGGAGGCAACCCCGGAGCGTTGGCCTCTGCGCTCGAGGCCGCGGCGGCCGAGTTGCCGACCGACGCAGCGAAGAGCCGATATTTCCTCGCGGCAGCAGATGCTTGGGCGAGGCTCGCTGGCGACACTCAGGGTGCCAAAGCGGCGCTCTCCCAAGCCGGGATGTTCGGCGCGAGCCCTGGCGTCGTAGCCCGGGTGGCGCGGATGCTCGCGGCCATCACGCAGGACAGTGGTTGGTTCGAAGAAGCCACGCGACGGCTCCTGGCAGCCGGGGCCGAACCGTCGGAGCAGGCGAGCCTATGGTTCGAACTGGGGCGCTTGCGCCTGCTCCGAGGAGACCTGTCTGGCGCGCGCGATGCGTTCGCCTCACTCAGCAACGCACCGGGTGGAGGCTGGCTTGGCCCGGCGCTCGGCGCGTTCGTGCTCCCGCTCGCCCCCCAACCCGAAGCGACAGATGGCGAGCCCGCGCTTGACACGAGCTCGGCGCTCACCCAGCTGACCAGCAGCGAGACCGACCCGGACGCACGACGCGCGCTGCAGGTAGTGGCAGCGATTCGCGCGCGGCTCGCGAGCGATACCACCCAGGCGCGCACCCTGCTCGAAGCACTGCACGAGCAGAATCCCGGGGATTGCCTCGTCGCAACCGCGCTGGCGTCTGTACTGGCGGAGGCGCAGGAGTTCGCCGGCGCGCGGGAAGCATTGGGCGCGTGCGCCAGCACCACTGATGACCCGAAGCTCGCGGCGGCACTCAACCTCGAGTGCGGCCTGCTGGCGTGGCAGCAGGCCAACCGGGAGGTCGCCCTCGATGACTTCAGCCGCAGCTTGGACCTCGAGCCGGGCGCCGCCGGGACACTGCTCGCTTGGGCTCTCCGCGCCGCAACGCCTGACGATCCCGACGCGCGCCGGCGGGCCTTGGAGGCATCGAGCGAGGCTCAGTCCGAAGATCCGGACGCCCTTGCCGCGCTCGCCCTCGAACGCTGGGGCGTCGAACTGTCGGGCTCTGGCGATCCCCAGGATGGCCGCTCCGCGTTGGCCAGTATCGACCCAGGCGCGGCGGACGAGTTGGTCCAAGCAGCGCTCCTAGCGAGGGCGCTCGGTGATGACGAGCAGGCGCTCGAGAGCATTGCAGGACTTGGGGAACAGGCTTCGGTGCTCGCCAGCGCCAGCGCCTACCAGCGGGCGCTCGAGCTCGGCTCGAGCGCAGGCTACCTGGAAGAGCTCGCTCAGCGCTGGGCGACGAAGCACAGCGCTCAGGCAGGCGCGAGCGCGCACCAGCTCGATCCCAACCTGGAGTGGCTCGGGCAGAGCATCGCCGCCGGCAACCTAGAGCACGAAGTGGAAGCCCGGCGGCAGATCGCGCGCGGCCTCACCGGCGAGGCTCGCGCCGCGATGGAAGCGAGCGCGGGGCTGCTGGAGTTGCTCTCCGGCAATGCGAGGACACCCCTGCTAGAGTCTCGCAGCCCGGCGGCACGACTGGCCAACCTGGAGCTGGCTCCGCCCGGCAGCGATCCGCGAAGGCGCGCACGCGCGCTGGCAAACGTGGAGGACGCGCTGGGAGAAGAGACCGCGACCCTCGCGCTCGCATTGGCAGGCTGGAATCAGGTTGCAGCCGGGGAACTCGAAGCTGCCGAAGATTCTTTCCGTGCAGTAACCGAGGCCCTACCGACCGAGATCCTGGGCTGGGAAGGACTGCGCGCAACGGCCGAACTCACGGGGGATCGCAACTTGATGGCGGAGGCCTGCGCGGCTCTGGGTGACTCGGTCGCTGACGCCAGCCTAGGCGCGGAGTTGTGGGAGCGCTCTGCGCTCATCTTGCTGGATGAGCTTGGCGACGCCGATCGCGGCGAACTTGCACTCGCCCGCACCGTTGAGCGGGACATCGGTCGCGACGTGGCATTTGATCGTCTCTTCCGCATCGTACGTGCGCGCAAGGACGGACCCACGCTGCTGGAACTGATCGAGAAGCGCTTGGAGGTGGCGGAGGATCCCGAAGAGATCGCCAAGCTGTTCTGGGAGCGCGCCCGCGTGATGCGCAAAGCGGGCGATCTCGAAGGCGCTCTTACCGCGCTCGAGAACGTCACCATGCTCGAAGCGGAGCACGTCGGCGCTTTGGCGCTGATGGGTGAGATCGCGCTGAGCACCCGGCGCTTCGATGAGGCCGCGGAGTATCTGGGGCGCCTCGCAGAGCTGGACGAGGCGCCTGCCAAGCAACGCCTGATGAGCGGTGTCGCTGCGGTTGATATCTACGAGAACAAGCTCAACAACGTCGAGAAGGCGCTCAGCGTCCTGTCGGCGCTCTACAAAGCCGGGCTGAGTACGCTCCCGGTGCGGGAACGACTCGCGCGCGCTGCAGGAAAGGTCGGAGCCTGGGAACAGGCCACCGAGGTGCTCGAGCAACTGATGCAGGAGCGCGAGAGCTCCGAAGGCCGTGTGGAGGCGGCGCGGCTCGCGATGGTTATCCACCGCGATCGTTTGAGCAAACCGGAGGATGCGGCATTTGCCGTGGAGAAATTACTTTCGGAAGCTCCTCAGGACGGAGAGGCGCTCGACCTGCTCCTCAGCGGCCTCCTGCCGGAGGCGCTGCAGGTACGGCTCGTCCCCCGTGCGCGGATGACTCTGGTAGAGAGCGTCCAACAGAACCCGACAGACATCGAGGTCGTCAATCGTCTGGCAAGAGTCGCGGAGGTCATGAACGACGCTCCGATGCGTCAAGCCGCGCTTGGGGCGCTGACCGCGCTCGGCGCTGGCACACCAGAGCTAGACGCCGAACTCTACAGCCTGGATCAGCGCGTGGCGCGCACCCCCCAAATGGCGATCGAGCCGGAGGCGTTTCCCGAGCTGTTCGATCCAAACGATCGTGGGCCTATTGTGGACTTGATGGCCACGCTCGCACCCGTGATCGTAGAGGCGATCGGTCCAAGCTTGGCCGCGTTCGGTGTTGGCAAGAAGGATCGGATTGATCCACGTGCTGGCCTTCCGCAGCGCAACGAACTCGCAGCATGGACTGGGGCGCTGGGTGTCGGAGACTTCGATCTCTACGTCGGCGGACCAGATCCCCACGGAATCTTTTCGATCCCGGGAGAGAGGCCCGCGATCGTCATCGGCAATCAAGTCAGCGCACCGTTCGATCCGGCGCGGCGGGCGCTCGCGGCGCGGGAGATCTTCGCGCTGCGACGGGGCTCGACACTGCTCCGGCACCGTGATCCATCCGACATCGCGGCTCTGGTCGTCGCAGCATGCCGCGTAGGCGGCGTGCAGGTTCAGTCACCGGCCTACGCAATGCTCGGGGAGTTCGAAAGGCAGCTGGGTAAGGCGATGCCCAGAAAGCTGAAGAAGGTCTTGCCCAATCTCGCCGCCGCGTACGCGCAGTCTGGGCAGGACGCCACACGCTGGGTAGAAGCAGCGAGCGGCACGCTCGATCGCATGGGAGCGATCGCCGCGGGGGATGTCTCTCAGGTCTCACTCCTGATCGAGAACACCGGGCGCGGCGTGCCACCTCAGACACAGCTGGGTCAGAGACGCCTGCACAACCTCCTCGGGTTCGTGCTCTCCCCAGCATACCTTGACCTTCGCGCCCGGCTGGGCATGGGTGTTCGATGAGCGACCAGGACGACGATAAGAAGCCTAGCCGCAGTCCGATGGCCGGACGTAGCGGTCGCGCAGGCGATATCGGAGCAGAACTCGGAGACTTGGACTTCGAGCCCGACGCGCTGCTCGATAGCTTGCTCGCAGATGACCCCGCCTCGACCCCCCTACCCGTTCCCGGGCGGAAGCCCAGCTCCGTACCGCCTGCACGTGAGCCCGCTCAGACACTCCCCGATCAAGGAGAAACGGCAAACGCGTTGAGGTCGCTCTCGGAGGATCCTCCGGCCACTTCTCAGCGCCCGGGCTCACCATTCCTCAGCAAGCGACACTTTGCGACGTTGCCAGCGCGCAACCTCGGACCTCGCTCGACCTCGCCTCAGGCACCACGCTCGCTGGCCCGGGACCGAGACAGTCAACCGGACGCAGAAGAGAGCAACTTCCGTGGCTCGGGGGAGTGGTCTCCCCTCGGAGGGGCAACAGACGCCGAGGCTCCCGGCTCTACCGCGGGTCCCAAGCTCCACGAGCCGGCACACCGACTCTTCTCCGCCGACGATGAGACGAAGACCTTCAGCAATCCGCTCTCAGAGGGAGGGAAGGCCCCTGCATCGATTCCGCCCGGCGTCGTCGCGCGCCCTCGGAGCAAGCCCCCGCTGCCCGGCTCGCGGGCCACCCGTCAAGGCCCGCCGCGACCCGGGATCCCGCGTCCCAGTGATGAGGCCACGCGCAAGCCACCGGCGGTCAACCCCTCCGGGCCCCCGATCCGAGAGCCCTTTCCGCCGGCCTTCAGCCCCGATGCGCCGAAGGCGACGGCCACCCTCGAAACACCAACACCGGTCCCTGACGGCTCGGAAGAAGCGACCAACTACTTTGGCGATGACGTGGAGAGCGCCCTCGATTTCGCGCGAGATCAGAGCGAACCACCCCAGGTCGAAGAGGTAGGCGACGAGGAGGCGGACGCGCTCCTCGAAGCCCTCGACAGCGGACGGCCTTCGCACGCGGAGCTGTGGACCGAGTCTGAAGACTGGGGCGAATCCGAGGTCAACGCTCCATTCCAGGCCATCAGCGGTGGCACCATGGGCTCGGAGGACGAAGAGTCGCTGACGAGCGAGTTCGAAAGTATCCCCGCGGATAACTACGACGGCGACTACGGAGATCCACAGTTCGACGGTGAGGAAGTTGGAACTGGGGAGATCTGGGAGGATGAGCAAGAAGCTGCGCATCACCTGGCGCTGAACGGCATGCTCGACGCCTGGATCGCAAAGGCGGAGTGGTTCGAAGAGGAGGCAGAAGCCGCAATTGACTCGGCGGCGCGCACGCGGTGCTTGGTCGTCGCCAGCGAGTTGTGGGCCATGGCAGGCAACCCGGAGCGCGCACACAAAGCAGCCCAGAGCGCGACCAAAGGGCAGAAGCACCCCCTCGCCCAGCGTCAACAGCGCTGGCTAACCCAAGCCTCGGAAGAGTGGAGCCAGGTTGCCGTCGCGCTGGACCAGGAAGCGATCACGAGTCCCACGCCCGAGAGCCGCGCACACTCAGCCTATTTCTGCGCAGAAATTAACAGAGTTGTCCTGGAGGACGCGGACACATCGAACAAGAAGCTCGACGCCGCGCAGCGGCTGGCTCCGGCTGACCCCCGAGCCCCCGTGTTCAAGCTAGCTCGCGAGCTCGCCGCTTCCGCGGCCGCTCCAAACGTGCGTCTACCTGAGGCTCCGGAGCTCGCTGCACTCCGCGCTGCTCAAGCGAGCCTCGCCGCACGACGGAATGCCAACCCTGAACCGGGCTCGGCTACCGAAGTCCACCTGGCAGCTGCCCGCCGTGCCCTCGCCGCAGGAGATGGAAAGGCTGCGGGCCTGGCGTTGACCAGCCTCGCTCGCATCCCTGAGCTGCGTCACGCCACGCGCTGGGCGGCCGCAGCATTGCTCGCGCCTTCAGCGAATACTCGCGACCAAGCCATCGCACTACTCACGGCATTGCTCTCCGAGCACACAGCCTCCGAAGACACACCGCCTGGCTATCTCCTGCATGCGCTGGCAGCACGATCGCTGGAGGCGTCGAGCGCCGAGGGCATGCAGCGCGCGCTCGCGGCATCCGGAGATGCGTTCAGTACGGCAGATCAGGTGGCGATGGCAGTGCTCAGTGGCAGCGACGTCTCCCACGAGCAGCTCGCCGCGCTCGCGAGTCAGCCGGGGGGGCGGACGTTGGCTGGCGCGGCCTTTGCGCTTCAGAGCGATCTCTCGGGGCTATCGGCGACCCACATCGGAGAGGCTACCACTCAGGCTCCCCACCTGCTGGGCCGGGCCTTCGCCTCGAGTGAAGCGCTCACCGCCGCGCTGTCAGCCGAGAGCGACGCCGAGCAGTCCACGGAGCACGCCGCGCTCACCCGTCTCTTGTCCGTGGAGCGAGCGATCGCCAGCAAGGACTACTCAGCTGCTGCCGACACCCTCGGCACGCTGGCTCCCCCAGATGCGGAGGCCAGCCGCCAGCTCGTGGCGGCGCTGGCCCAGGAGCTGACCGGCGGCGCCTCCGCGGCGCTCGCGGCCTACCAGCGCGCCCACGGCAAGTCGCCCGCGTTCGAGGCACCGCTGCGCGCCCAAGTAGAGTCCAGTGGCCCCCGCCGGGCGGCTACGCTTCTGGAGCAGGGGGCTGAGGCTAGCGAAAACGAGGCGCGGCGGGCGCTTCTCCTCACGGAAGCGGCAATACGTTCGCAGAGCGAAGCGCCTGAGCTGACGATCGGCCTACTCGAGCGTGCCCGCGAAGCGGATCCCACCCTGCCTTTTGCGTCGCGGCTCGCGGAGCTCGCATCGCGCATGACCGGAGACCCGCAGCAACTGCTCGAGTGGATCCGCCTGCGCCGCGACTCCAGTGAAGACCCGATCGAGAAAGCCTACGACCAGGTTCGGGAGGCCCTCTTCACCGCCGATGAGGACCTGGGTGGCGCCGCAGATCTGCTGGCGCTGGCTGCTGAAGAGCGACCTGGCGACGTCGGGCTACGGGAGCTCGGTGAGCGTCTCAACCCCGGCAGCAACTTGGATCGCGGAGCCTGGCGAGAGTCGGCGGCGGCCGAGGCGGAGGGCTCGGTCAAGGGCCGTCTATTGCTCGAGGCGGCGCTGAACTACGAGCGAGAAGGCGATCGAGAGGCCGCCGCCCGCACGGCTCGAGCCGCGCTGGACGCCGGCGCAGGTCCGCTCGCAGAAATCACGCGAGAACGCACCGCCGCGGGCACTGCAGAAGCCGCCGACCTATCAGACCTGCTCTTGAGCCAGGCAAAGGCCGAGACCGATCCCACCAAGGCGCGGGCGCTCTACGAACGGCTGAGCCTGCTCGACCTCGCGCGGGGCGACCAGTCGAGCGCGTTGCTCTGGCAGTCCGCGATCCTCGAGGATTCACCCACCTACCTGCCTGCGCTCCGCCAACTCGAGCACGCGTATCTCGCCGCCCAGCGAGACGAGGACTTGGTCCCTATCGAACGCACGCTGTCGACCACGCTCCCAGGCTGGAGCGGCTTGGCGCACGCGATCCTGGCGACCCGGCTGATCAAGAAGACCGACGAGTGGCTCAACGCCAGAGACGTCGTCTATGAAACGAACCACCCATCGCCGCGGCCCTACTGGTTGTTGCGTCAGCTCGCAGCCTACGCTCAGGCCACCGGAGATGACGCCAAGGCGTTCGAGGTGCTCAGTGAGCTGGCCTCACAGAGCGACGCCGATCTAGACGCCTCCACGCTGTGTCTCCGCGCGGCAGAGACCGCCGCGCGCCTCACACAACGTGAAGAGGCGCGGCTGCTGCTGAATCAATCGATCGAGCGCATGCCCGAGCACCTTGTCGCGCTCACCACCCGGACGGACATCCTGGAGGCCAGCGGAGATGGCCCCGCGGCGGCTGCGGCTCTGGAAGCGGTCGCGCAAGCCAGCAGCGTGGAGAGGCATCGACTGGAAGCGTGGTACCAAGCGGGCCTCATCTGGCTGGACCGCGCCGGCAACGCCGAGCGCGGAGGCGCCGCCCTGGAGCACGCCGCGAACATCGACGTCACGCATGGCGACGTGTTCGAGCGCCTGCGCCAGCTCTACATCGATCAGAACGAACGCGGAAAGCTGGCATCGCTGCTCGAGTCGCGGCTTTCGCGAACCAGCGATCCCTCGGAGCGCGTTGGCTTGGAGGTCACCCGCGCCCAGGCCCTGGCTGAAATTGGGGATCGGGGCGCGGCCCGAGCCGCGCTGGCAGCCGCGCTGGATGCCAACCCGGAGCACGTGGACGCGCTGCGCGCCTTCGCCGAGCTCTGCGGGAGCGAAGGCGACTGGCCGGAGGCGGAACAAGCCTGGATCCGCCTCGCACGCCACACCCAGGACCAAGCGAAGCAAGCAGAGATCTACCGACAGCTGGGCGAGATCTACGAGCAGCACATCCCGACGCCAGATCGGGCGGAGCTGTCTTACCGTGAGGTGCTCAAGCGCGTGCCTCAGGACATCCAGGCGCGCGAACGCTTGGTCCAGGTCTACTCCGCTGCGGGCAACGCCGAGCGCGCGCTCGCTATTCAAGAGGAGCTGCTGAGCCTCGCCGAGTCCGGTGACGACAAGCGCACGCGCTCCCTCGAACTCGCGGTGGTGTACGAACAAGTCGCTGGGGACAAGCGCAAGGCCGAAGCCATCCTCGAGCGTACCCGCAAGGCGGCACCCACCGACCCCCTCGTGCTCCGGGCACTCGCGGAGTTCTATTCCCGCACCGGCGAGTCTCGAGCCCTGAACGTGCTGCTGGATCGCACAGCCAACGACGCGCGGCGCGCACTCGGCACCGGGCGCTTCGACCCCAGCTTCTTCGAGGCGCTCGGCAGCGTCGCTGAAATCCGCGGGGATACAGACTCTGCGCTGGTCGCCACCGCCACGTTGCGCGCCATCCAAGGTGGAGATCCTCTTGCCGTGCGCGGCGGGGGAGCAGCCGCAGGTCAGCCGCGCTTCGACGACATGCTGGCTCCGGACCTGCTCAGCCTGCCGCTCCGCTCCTTCATCCAGAAGACCGGCAACGCCCTGGATGGTGCCTATGGCATGGACCTACGTGCCATGCGAGCACAGCCGCTCCCCCAGGAAATGCAGGCCTTCCGCGGTCAAATCGCCCAGCTCGCGACGGCTTATGGCATTCACAACCTCGAAGTGCTCGTCGCGCCTCACATCGGCAAGGTGGTGCAGCCCGCGAGCACGAACCCACCTCAAATCTTGATCGGCAAGGATCTGCTCGATGCCGGCGACGAGGCGATGCTGTACTTCTTGGTGTTCCGCGCGCTCAAGCTGATTCAGGCCAATGCGTGCGCGCTCTCGAGAACCGCGCCGATCGACCTCTGGCCGGTGCTGGCGGCGCTCCTGAGCTTGTTCGCCGACAACTGGCAGCCTCAAGGCGCCGACGCGAAGAAGTTCGGCGTTGCGCAGCAGCGAGTTCGCGCGAGTCTCCCGCGCAACCTCGACGATGACGTGCCAGTCCTCGCGCTCGAGGTGATCGGTGGCATCGGCAACCGGGCCAGCCAGCTCGCCACGGCACTGCACGAATGGGGGAACCGAACGGCGCTCCTGGCGATTGGAGATCCTCGCGCCGCGCTGCGCGCAGCCGTGAGATCTCGCCCCAGACATCGTCGGCGATGATGGCAGGCGCCGCTTGGTTGTCCGGTCGACGATCACCTGAACCTGAACCGTCGGAGCCATCGAAAATCGCAGCCGCACCCTCAAAGAAGGGCTGTTCGCCCAGTCTCTCTTCGAAAACCGCCGTCATCATCATCAATACGAAGAATGTGATAAGAAGAGTTACGGTATCACAATAGGTGAGAAGCCAATCCTCGCCCGTTTCACGGTCTTGGCCATCCTCCTCTGAGCGAGGCGAGATTTGAGGGCGGTTCAAATCCGCCCTATCCGAGTCCGGTTGGCGTTCAACCACGGTTCGGCGCCGATGTAACCTCGTGCTGCACAGGCGGCCCGCCGACTTCATCGGTTGCTTTGCTTATAAAGCCTCTCATCGTCTCGCGGATGTAGCCAGGCGTGCG
>JAUILJ010000155.1 GCA_030433055.1 Polyangia bacterium | reverse complement strand
CGGAGGATGGCTTCGGGGGCGAAGATCTGCAGCACCAGCCCCGGGTACGCATAGCGACCGCCAACCAGCGCAGTACCCTTACCACCGGCGAACGGCGCCTCGACCAGCGCCCCTGCGTCCACCAGGCGCACGTTGGCCTCACCGTGGAGCACGTCAGTGCGGGGCTCAGCCGTCTCCCCAGAGACGATGCCGCCAGCGAAGCGCCCGAAGCGAGCGGGGTATCCGCCAGGATATAGGCTGACCTCCTTGATGATGCCGGGGTGGATCACCGATGGGCCAAGTCCGATGTGGTAGAGCAGCGGCACACGGATGCCATCCAGGAAGTAGCCGACGTTGCCCGGGGGGGCGCCCCGCACATAGAAGAACGGCACGCCGCTGATCAACGGCGTCACTCCAGGCAGCGCCTCGATCGCGCGAAACGGATCTCCGAATGCGCCGGGCAGCTGGCGCACCTCCGCGCGGTTCAGGGTGGTGGCACCAGGCGACGAGCGATCCCCCAGCACAACGACCTCGTCTGTCGCCCCAGGCGCATCTTCTCGCGGGGTTGGGGGTGAGGCACCAGGCGCCTGGGAGGCTTGCGACGGCGTCCCTGACGTGCCTTCAGCGCCAGCTGCCTCGGGGCCCTCTGGTGGAGTCTGCGGCTCGGACGGAGAAGGCTGCTCCGGCGGGGGGGCCGGCGCGGCGAAGTGAACCGCAAATCGTATCCGCGCGGCGACGGGTTTCTCGCCGCGCAGGGCTGGACGAAAACGCCAGCCCTCTGCCGCAGTCCTGGCCGCCGTTGCGAAGGGCTCCGCACCATCCAACACCTTGACCAGCGTGACCTTGCCGCGCTCGTCGATGGTTAGCTCGAGGATCACGTCGGCTTCCTCGTCGGTGCCTCGAGGGCGCAACACCTCGGTGTCGCTCAGCGGCTTGGGCGCTACGAGGGGCGGCGGCTTGGGCTTGCTGGCGCCGGGCTTCGGCGCCGCGCCGCTGGGCTGCGCTTGTGTGGGATGAATCCAGGCGCCTACCAGCAATGCGCCTAACCCCCCCAAACACAAGGAGGTCCAGCCGTACCGAGAGCGCCTGACGCGGCGGCCCAGTGGGGCCTACTTCCCGCTGCCGAGCTCCACCAACCAGGTGTGGAGCGGCAGCATGGCCTTGAAGTGACCCAGGCAGAATTGGGGAAAGTTCGCGGTGTAGACGTCGCGTGGCAGGGGCGTCTCGATCTTCACGGTGAGCCCATCGTGCCGCAGCAGATCGGCGCGGGGGTGATCCGGCGGCAGCCCACGAGGGACACGAGCGTAACCCTGGCCGTCGATCTGGTAGCCGGCCTTCTCGAGTTTGGTGATGATCTTCTGCAGGGGCTTGGCGCGCGTGTCATCAAGAATTGCCGCA
This sequence comes from Polyangia bacterium, assembly GCA_030433055.1. Taxonomy (GTDB): domain Bacteria; phylum Myxococcota_A; class Polyangia; order Polyangiales; family Polyangiaceae; genus JAHBVY01. The sequence goes on along the minus strand of JAUILJ010000155.1, from coordinate 10,695 downwards.
CGGTATTTGCGCAGCCAGTCTTTGTCCATCTTGTGCATCCCGGCGCCCAAGATCAGCTCCCCCGACAGCAAGCGAAAGAACAGGCCCGGGCAGGCGAAGCTGCGCTGACTGCCTTCCCAGAACCACAGATCGAGGTGATGCTTGTAAGGCGTCTTGTCCTTGGAAAAGCGCGTGTCGCGGTTGATGCGGAAGATCGATCCGTTGACCTTGGGCTCCGCCCGCAGGCCAGGCCTCCACTTCTGGAGGGTCGGGGCGAGCGCGCTGACGAAGGCCTTGGCGGGCTCGAGGTAGTGCTCCTCGTAGTCGGCGCGATGAGCGTCGAACCACGCCTTGTCGTTGTGGTCGGCAAGGCCCGCCAAGAACTTGGTGGTCTGACGTGAAAAACCTGCAAACTTCGCCACTTCCTAGCCCCTCCGTCGCTCCGCGGCGACTCGTCTTTCCGGGCGCGAAGATAGCGTCTCGACCTGCGGAAAGTCGAGGCCGGCTGGTGCTCGGGCGCCCTCAACTGGATTCGATGCCTAATCCAAGCTAACAGCCTCGCACCCATGGTCGAGACCGCCCCCGAAACGCCGCACAGCGGCACCGACTCGCCTTCCAACCCAGCGAGCGCGCTGGCAGAAGACGCGAGCGCCAGCGCCCTGACGAGCCGCAACGTGACGCACGTGCAAATCGAAGGGCGCGACGTGTACATCGTCGGGACCGCTCACGTTTCACCGAAGAGCGTCGAGGAGGTCACCCGTGTGATCCGCGAGGTAAAACCGGACACGGTGTGCGTGGAGCTCGACGCCATGCGCCACGAGGCCCTGGTCGACGAGAACCGTTGGCGCAAGCTCGACATCTTCGCCGTGATTCGCCAGCAGAAGGTGCTCTTCCTGCTCTCCAGCCTCGTGCTCAGCTCCTACCAGCGCAAGATGGGCGACAAGCTGGGGGTAAAGCCCGGCGCTGAGCTCCACGCAGCGGTGCGCGAGGCGGAGGCGGCGGGCGCCGAGCTGGTGCTCGCCGATCGAGATATCCAGGCCACGCTGAAACGAACCTGGGGCAACCTCAGCTTCTTCAACAAGCTGAAGGTGCTGATGGCGATGAACGCCGCGTTCTTTGGCTCCGCGGACATCGACGAAGAACAGATCGAGGAACTCAAGGACCGCGACGTCATCAATGAGATGATGCACGAGTTCGCTCAGGCGATGCCCCAGGTGCAGGGCCCTCTGATTGATGAGCGCGACCGCTACCTGATGACCAAGATCGCCGATTCCCCAGGGCAAACCGTGGTCGCGGTGGTTGGCGCAGGGCACGTGCAGGGCATGCTCAACCACCTGGGCAAGAAGGCAGATCTCGAAGAGCTGTCGAAGATCCCGCCGCCGGGTATCGCCGGGCGCGTCTTCAAGTGGATCGTGCCGCTGGTCGTCCTCGGCGCGTTCTACTACGGCTACGTCAACCACTCGAGCGAAGGCCTGAAACAGATGATCTTCGCCTGGCTGATCCCCAACGTCATCGGGGCAGCGGTGATGTCGATCATCGCCGGCGCGCGGCCGCTCACCGTGCTCGTGGCTGGCGTGGCCTCCCCGATCACCTCCCTCAACCCAACCATCGGCGCCGGCATGGTCGCAGGGCTGGTCGAGGCTTGGCAGCGCAAACCCACCGTCGAGGACTGTGAGCAGGTGGCCGACATCACTGGCTTCTCCGAGATGCGCAAGAACAACTTCACTCGGGTGTTGCTGGTCGCGGTGTTCGCCACGCTGGGCTCCGCGATTGGCGCGTGGATCGGCGCCGCGTGGGTCGTCAAGCTGCTGTAGAGAACTCCCATGTCCGAATCCGCACTACTGGCGGCGAACGCCGAGTTTTACCACGCCTTTCGCGAGCGCGACTACGAGCGCATGGACGCCCTGTGGGCGCGCGAGTCGATCGTGGCCTGTATCCATCCAGGCGCGCCGGCGCTCTACGGGCGGGGCCCCGTACTCGCAAGCTGGCGTGCGATCCTGGGCAGCCCTGATTCCCCGCGGATATCGTGTATGGGGGAGCACCCCAGCGTCTTGGGCGAGACCGGTATCGTTACCTGCATGGAGCGCGTAGGCCGCACTCGCGTCGCCGCCACGAACATCTTCGTGCTCGAGCGCGGAAGCTGGCGCATGCTGCATCATCACGCATCGCCCATCGGAGTCGAGGACGAGCCGGAGCCGACCCCCAACCGGAACCTGAACTGATGAGCGTCTGGGATGTCGCAGCGGTCGTGCTGCTGCTGCCCTACGGCGCGCCGATCCTGGCGACGACCCTGTGCATCATCGGTAGCAATCGAGACTGGGTCGGGCTGCCCCGCATCGCGAAGGCCGCGGTGTGGCTGGGCGCGGGTGTGATCGCGCTCTCGCTGATCGCGTGCGTTGCCAGCCTCGTGTCCACCCAGCAGGCGCTGCAGGCACCCGGGCTAGACCCCGCCTCCGCAGCCAAGATCAGCGCCGTCGGCTATCCAGAGGCGGCGTACAACCTGCTGTTCGGACTGCTGGCGGGGCTACCGGGGGTGCTCATCGGGCGCAATACACTCAAGCAGCTGGGCTGAGTCATGGCGGGAGTACTGGAAGTCAAAGCGGGCAAATACACCGTACGCGGGATCTCCGTGGGGGGTGTCTACACCAGCCTGCAGGTGCCCGAGCTCGACGCGGTGTTCGACGCGGGGATCACCCTGCGGAGCTTCGCTGGCACCGACAATGTGTTCCTGAGCCACGGCCACGCCGATCACATCGGAGGTCTCATCGGGCTCCTGGGCATCCGCGGCATGATGAGCAAGCCAAAGCCCCGGGTGTTCATGCCGAGGGAGGTGCAAGGCCACCTCGATCAAGCTCTGGATCACATGACGAAGATCCAGCGCTACGATCTCTCGGTGGACGGCGTGGGGGTAGTGGACGGTGACGACCACGCGCTGAAGGCAGATCTAAGAGTGCGCGCGTTCAAGACGCACCATCCAGTGCCCAGCGTCGGCTACCAATTTTTCCGCAGGGTAAATAAGCTCAAGCCTGAGTTCAGGTCGCTGGAAGGTTCAGAAATCGGGCGGCGCCGCAAAGCGGGCGAACAGCTCTTCGATCAGGTGGAGCACCTGGAGTTGGCATACGCCACGGACACGCTGCTGCGGGTCATCGACACGCACCCCAGCCTGCTGGAGACTCGCGTGCTGATCCTCGAGTGCTCTTTCCTCGACGAGCGCAAGGAGCTCTCGGCGAGCCGCGCTGGCTGCCACATCCACCTGGACGAGCTATTGGAGCGCGCCGAGGAGTTCAAGAACGAGCACCTGGTGCTCATGCACTTCAGCCAGATCTACAAGCCGGAAGAGGTGCACGCGATCCTGGAACGCAGGTTGCCCAAGCACCTGTGGGAGCGCACCGTCGTCTTCGCGCCGAGGCGCGGCTCGTTCTTCTGAGGTACGGGGATGGCTGAGTTCGAGAACCCCTTCGAGCGCCACCTCCAGCTCAGCCCAACGGAGCTCGGCGCGCTCGCGCCTTACATCAGCCCCGCGCGCTTCGACGCCGGGCAGAACATGTTTCCACACGGTTTAGTCTGTGAGGAGCTGATCATCCTGAAGCGCGGCCTGGTGCGCGTGTACTACCTCCACGAAGGTCGAGAGGTGAACCTTCGCCTGCTGTGCGCGCCCGCGGTGGCTACAGCGCTCTCGAGCTTGATCACGGGTGCACCGTCCGAGGAGTGGGTCGAGGCCGTGTCGGCCATCGAAGGCTTCCGCCTGCGCCTGGTGGAGTTCGAAGCGGCGCACCCCGGCGAGCTGAAGCAGCGCCTGCGCAGGGCGCTGGCTGAGCAGCACTACCTGAGCATGGAACGCAGGTTGCGGACCCTGCAGTGGAAGTCCGCCGACCAGCGCTATGCGTACTTCGTCCGCCACATGGAGCTCGACATCGTGCAGGGGATGCCCGGCTACCACGTTGCCTCCTACCTGGGGGTGACACCGGAGTCGCTCAGCCGCGTTCGCGCCAAGCGCCGCGGCACTTCTTGATCGATGTCAATGCGACGCTACGGCTGACCCCCTACACTCGCTCTCCGGAGGTCGATGTGAGCGCACACCTGTACGGCTTGGCCTACTCACCCTGGACGGAGCGAGCCCGCTGGGCCCTGGATCACCATCGGATCCCCCATCGCTATCACGAGCACGTGATCCTGCTGGGAGAGCCGCTCCTGCGCTGGCGCGCTCGCAACGCAGGCATGGCCAAGGCGAGTGTCCCGCTGTTCGTCGATGGGCACACTGCCATCGGCGACTCGCTGTTGATCGCTCGACACGCCGACGCCGTGGGCGAGGGCTCGCACCTGTCGACGGATCACCCTGAGTTCGGCGACTTCTCCGCCCGCATCGAGGACGCCTTGCAAGGAGCACGAGCGTCCGTCACCGCGGCCATCTTGGCTGACCCCGAGGCCTTGCGAGAGAGTGCGAGGGCGGCTGCACCAGAGGCGCTCACGCCAATGCTTAGGCCTGTAGCTGCCATGGCCGCGCGCTTCATCGCCAGAAAGTACTCTGCAGATCTCGCGGCCGGGGAGCGAAACCGCGCGGGTATCCGCGAGGTATTGCGTGAACTCCGAGAGCGCAAGGGCTCCAGGCGACACTTCGTCGGTGACTCGTTCAGCGCCTTCGACCTGTGGGCTGCGACCCTGATTCAGGGTGTCAGCCCGGTGAGTCACCGATACATCCGCCTCAGCCCAGCGGTGCAGCGCGCCTGGACTCAGCCCGGCCTCGCAGCAGAGTTCGCGGATCTGGTGCAGTGGCGCGACGAGATCTACGCAGTCTATCGTCGTGGATCGGCGAGGCCGACAGTGAGCAAAGCGTCGAGCATCGGCCCAGGGATCGCCACCGACCCCCGCTAGCTCTATCATGGGGCGTGGCCTACGCGGATCGCTTTCGGCTCAGCGCTCACGGCGTCTTCGTCAACGCGAAGCGCGAAGTGCTCCAGCTCCACGCCACTTACGCGGGCAAACGCTGGGGCTTGCCAGGTGGTGCGCTCGAACCTGGAGAGACACCACCAGAGGCGCTGCAGCGGGAGTGCCGAGAAGAGCTGGGCTCGGCGATCGAGGTTGGCCCACTCACGGGCGTCTACTTTCACGCGGCCCACGACTCCCACGTGTTCATCTTCCGCGCAAAGCTCCTGGCCCCCCGCATCGTGCTCTCAGCGGAGCACTCGGAGCACGCATATTTCCCCGTGGATTCTCTATCCGAGGTCCAGCGGGTACGCGTCGCAGACTGCCTGAGCTACGACGGCGACGTTCGCTTCGCCAAGTTCTGACGCCGGATCTGCGAGTTCCATCGGGGGAGAGACGCATCATCTCCCCCCCAAACCCGCTCGCAGACCCAGCGTCGCCGCCTGGGCATGCCCTGCCGTTCAGCCTTCGGGTGGTAGCAGCACGCCGTCGATGACGTGAATGATCCCATTCGAAGCTTCGATGTCCGTCATCGTGACCTCCACGGTTCCATTCAGGATCACCTTGCCGTCGACGACCTCGATGGTGATGTCTGCGCCGTTGACCGTAGTCGCCTTGTCGAGGGTGACGACGTCCTCCGCCTTCACCTCACCCGCCACGGCATGGTAGGTCAAAATGGCCGTCAGCCGGTCCTTGTTCTCCGGCATGAGCAGGGTGTCGACGGTTCCCTCCGGAAGCTTCTCGAATGCCGCGTCCGTCGGGGCAAACACGGTGAACGTACCAGAGCGCAGCGTCTCTTCGAGCCCCGCCGCCTGCACCGCGGCGACCAAGGTGTTGAAGTCGCCCGCGGCCACCGCCGTATCGACGATGTCCATCTCCTGAGCCTGGCCGCCAGCACCGCCGCTCGCGCTGCTGCCAGCCGTTCCCCCGCTGCCGCCACTGCCTGAGGAGCTGTCATCATCGGAACAGCCGGTCAGCCCGATCGTCAACGCCGCGGTAAGAACTCCCATCCAACGCGCCCATTGCGGCGCACCATCGATCTTCAAGCTCATGAGTCTGCCCTCCATCTGAAGTCGCAGCGGTGCCACGCGGTGAGCGCACCAATGCCCTCACCACTCACGTGGAGTCACGCGTCCGGCCACCCGCTCGAAGGGGTGCAGTGCGCTCGAGGAGCGCCGATGACCGCCGTTGGATGGTCGATTAGGACCAGCCTCGCGACGGTCAAGCGGCTAGGAACAAGAAGTTGAAGTTCTTACTTCAGGCGCTCGAGGTCCTTGCAGTTGAGCTTCTTGGTCTCGCACTTCTGCTTGTAAGTCTCGATGGCCGCCTGCTTGTCACGCTTCTCGAGCTCCCTGCACAGCACGCCGGTGCCGACACAGCCCTGCTTGAGCACGTCGGTGAAGCCTTTGGGGTCCAGCTTGGAGAGCCGCTCGCACGACTTGGCCAGCGCCGCGTGTCCGCCGCGCGTCTCGGCGGCGCTCACCTTCGTTCCGCCGACCCACTCCGTTCCCATGCGCAAACAGTGATCGAGGTAGAGGGCCTTAGCCCGCTCGACGTCGGCCTTCTCCAGCAGCGCCCCGAAGTCGTAGCACATGGGCGCCTCGCTGCCGCCCCAGGCGCCCTTCTTGCAGACCTCACCATACAGCGCGAGCGCGCGGGCCTCATCCTTGGCGAACCCCTGTTTCCCCGAGGCAATATTTGAGGCGAGACGCCGGCACTCATCTCCGGGGCAGCCCTTCTGATAGTAGTCCGCGGCCTTCGCCAGGTCCTTGTCCGCTCCCGCGATCCCTTTCTCGTAGAAGGCGCCCAGCGCCGTGCAGCCAGCACGCTGAACCCCCTGACCGCTGTCGCAGGAGCGCTCGTACAGTTGCTTGGCGCGAACCAGATCCTTCTTCACACCATCACCGTCGCGGTAGTGGTCGGCCGCCAGGGTGCAGGACCACAGGCTACCGAGGGCGCAGCCTTGCTCCCATACGCGCACCCCCTTGGCGACGTCGCGCTTGACCTGCTTCGGTGCTGGGAGGCGAGGGTCACGCAGCGCCTTGCGGTCCGTCGCATAGATCGAACCGAGCTGTTGGCAGTAGTAGCTCTGCCCGTTGTCACACAGCTTCTGATACACCGCGAGGCCTCGCTCGACGTCGGCCTTCACACCAACACCACCGATCAGTAGGCCGCCGTAGGTCGCACAGGCATGCGGGTAGCCCAGGCTGCAGGCCCGCTCGACCATCAACGCACCCTTGGATTCATCCTTCGGCATCGGGCGCCCATTGATGAACCACTGCCCGGTGTTCCAACAGGTGTACGCGTCACCCAGCGCGCACGCCTTCTCGAGCAACGCGATGCCAGCGGCTTGATCCGCGCGCAGCTTGGAGGACCCGAGCTGACTGCAGCCAGGTGCGAAGCCCGCGTTGCACGCCTTCTCGAGCAGCGCAGCGCGCTCAGCATCGGATTTCGCGAAGCGCGCTGCGCGGAAGCAACTCTCGGTGGAACCTTTCGCGCACTGCGCCTTGCACGCGGCTTCGTCCTTCTCGTCGCAGAGCTGAGACGCATCTGTCTCAGCGCTGGACGCACATTTCCCCGCGGTAAGCACCCAGCCCTCCGGGCAGGGATTCTCGACCTGCGTCGGCAGCGCCGGTGTGCCGCTACTCCAGCTCGGATCGGGCTGATCGAGGATGGGCTCCAGCATCAACCGCACCGTGGCCGCGCACTTGCCCGGCGGCTGGCTGGCGCCAGGCTTCGCGGCGCGGCAGTCCTTGATGTCGCCGTCCTTGTTCTCGATGCGCCGCTTCGCCTCGCTCTCACCCCCCACGCCCACGGAGAACAGCTCGGCGGCGGCTTTGACCTTGCCTCGCTCTCCGCGCGCCATGGCGAACGCTCCAACGTGGGCAGCGCGCACGAAGTGAGTTGCGCCGGAGCACTCTCCCTTGAGCTCGGGCCTGGCGGCGTGGGTCCGCAGGCTCCCGCGGCGCCCCACCAGGGCGATGGCGAGGTCGATCGTCGCGCTCCCTTGCAGCTCACCACTCAGGTTCCCCACGGATAATGGCAGGTTCGCCCACAGCTCCGCCTTGTTCTCGATCTGGATCATGTCCTCCTTCGGAGTCACCCCGGCGAACTCGTATGATCCCTCCAGGCTGCACGCCTCGAGGAGCTTCATGCCTTCGCAGCCGTAGGACATCACCACCACCCCCTTCTGCATGGCGACTTCCAGATCGGCACGCGTGCCGGACTTCCAGTCCACGACCAGGGGCTCCACCGGCTTGTTCACGTTACCGCAGCTCGGACCGCTCGGCTCTTCCGCCAAGGCTTCGTTGGCTGTCGGAGCGTCAGGCTTCACTGCCTCCGCGGGCTGGCTCGCGGCGCTGCACCCAGCGAGCAACGTGGTCAGCAAGACAAACGAATGAGACTTCAAAGTACGCATCTTGGCCCCTGTACGCATCAGCGATGAGTTCGCTCTCGCGCGGAAGCGACATAGCCGATTCCCACGCGCGAATCCAGCGTGACCGAAGCACCGCGCCGGACCGGTCGATTGTCAGGAAACGCCTCCAGACCGAGCGAGAAAGCCTGGAAGCGGCGAGGCGTCATTCGAACGACGTGGGCGTTGGCCGGTCGGAGTGAGGGATCGCGCGATAGTCCAGCTCGACGCCCTCGGGTAGCTCCGAGAGCCGCTGGGAGAGCTCCGTGTGGTAATCCAGTAGCTCATCCGCCGGCATATCTCGCAGCTCGCGCTCGTCAGCGTCGCAGCAGAACGGCGGAAAGACCTGTAGCAACCGCCCAGGTTCGAGCCGCGTGTTGCTCTGCATGAAGAGCTCCAGGGGCTCCGTACACAACAGATCCACCGGGTCATCTTTTACCGCCCGGAAAAATTCGGAGAGGCTCATGTCGAGATGTTCGACTTCGCCCATCTCGGCGAACAGCTGCACGACCTCGCCGTCACGCAGCAGGTACTGATCGCCCACGCAGTCTTGAGCGAAGGGGATGTCGCTGGGCCTGAGCTCAGGGTAGCGCTCGTGGAGTGCGCCGTCGCCTTTCCACGCTTCACGCAGGGAGTGCCACGGGGGCTGCTTGCAAGCGCCGCGGACGTGGAGGCCCCCACCAAAAGCCACGAACCCATTTCGCACCTTCAACAAGCGCGCCAGCTCGACCGGCACTTCCCTGAGCAAGATCGGATCGCCTTGCTCGTCGTCGTTGTAGGGCACTCCCTCGAATACGATGCCTTCGAACTCCATCACTCGTCGCTCTGCTCGCTCCCCGATGTCCCGACTACGTCTCGCTGCGGGAGCCTGCGTTGGCTCAATCCGCGCCCCGGCGGGCACGAAAGTACTCCGGAAGCCCGTCGTAGAATGCCGCGCTCTCGTTCGCTACATAGCCGGGGATACCAAGCAACGGCAGCGGGCACAAATCGCGCGTGCGCTGAATCCGCCCGCTCAAGTGCTCGGGAGCCCAGGCATCGATGAAGCGGCGGGCGGACAGCGCGTCCTCGAGCGCTCCGCCCGGCGCGTCGATCAGCAGAGCGTGCCCCATCAAGCCGATGTAGGGCTCGAGCAGCGCGTGCAGCAGTGCGTGTCCAACCACCAGAAAACGTGCGCTTTGTAGTAATTCCTCTCGGCGCTCGAAGAACAAGCGGCGCCAGCGCAGCTCGCGAATGTCGTCGAGCAGGGTCGGATCCGAACTCAACACGAGGGTGCCGCACTCGTCCAGCAGGGTCACCGCATCGCCCAGCGAAGTGCGCTTGCCCGGCTGCTCTCGACGGGAAAAATCCTCGAGCTGCAGGCGATGGATCCTCAGCTTCAGCTGCGGATAGTGCAGCCAAACCAACGCGTTGAAGAGATCATGCCAGCTCCCAGGTCGGCTCGGGACGCTCAGCTGGTCGCGGATGAAGAAGTCATAGCCGCCTGCTTGCTTGATGGCGCGGTCGTCCTGGATGACGAAGCGTACCGGCGGCGGCTCTTGTCCGCGCGGTAACTGATCCCCCCAGCGGTTCACGGATGGGAACTGTTCCGAGGCGCTGAGCGCGCTCAGCACGTCTGGGCAGAACTGGGCGAACGCTGGGCTGAGCCGCTCGAACTCCCGTCGCCAATCGCCGGGTGGGGGCTTCCAGCGCCCGGCTCGCTCGCTGTCAGATCTCACGCACCAAGATGAAGTAGTGATCGAGCGCCTTCTCACCCTTGTAGGCGGCGCCGATGGAGACGTGGTTCGACACGCGGCGCATGAAATCCCGCGTCCCCTTGAACACGAAACGCTGCAGGCCCTTGGTATTCGGTACCACCTCCGGCCAGCTCGTCGGGACCTCACCGTCGGGGACTTGGAAGTAGTCCACCACGATCGCCCCTCGCGACTTCCAGGCTGGCTCCTTCTCGGTGCTTCGAGCGACGAAGTAGCCAGGTCCGATGAGCTTGCGCGAGGGCGATTGGTTGTATCCAAAGAGCCGCGCTGAGCCATCCCGCGGACGGCAGAAGCGCTTCTCGAACAGGCGGTGCTTGGGTGGCAGGGGCAACGTGTTGCGGCCACGGTGATGAACCGGCTCGACGGCGTTCATCTCCTCCGGCACGAAATGTTCGAGAGTGATGGGCTGCGCCGCTTCCGCGAGGCGATAGAGCGAGCGCTGCCCGCCTCGCCCCAGCTCGAAGGCCGCCTCGAGGCGTTGACTGGACGACGCACGGTCGAGCCAATCCGATATCTCCGGGAGCTGTGCTCCAGCCTTCAACATGTCGCGTAACTGCATGGGATTCGGGTCGCGGGGAGGGGCCTGCGAGACCAGGATGCTACGCGGTCAGGCTCGCTCAGGGCTCACAA
>JAUILJ010001052.1 GCA_030433055.1 Polyangia bacterium | reverse complement strand
GAACGGCCGAGCGCTCGTGAGGGACTGCTCCTGCGCCTCGCTCGAAGCCTGCTCCGTCGACGATTTCGTGGGCGTGGAGCCTCGCCCGGCGGAGCTGGGCGGCGCGCCCCAGTAGCTGCGCTTCGAGCTCGACTCGAGTGCGGCGAGAGCGGGGCCCAGGTCGTGGAGGCGTCGGTCAGGATCGGGGTTCAGCATCATGCCGAGCAAGCGGACGAACTCGGGTTCAGCGCCTCTGCCCAGCGCCGCCTTCACGTCGATCCCTAGCCCCTTGTGTGGCAGCTTGTCCGGGGCCACGCCGGTGAGCAAGCTGAGCGCCGTGGCGCCCAGCCCGTAGACATCGCTCACCGGCAACGCGCGGCCCTGGAATTGCTCAGGCGCCATGTAGCCGAAGGTCCCGACCACGGTGCTCCCCTCGGGCTTGAGTCGATCCCGTACGGAACCAAAATCGACCAAGGCGTAGGTCCCGTCGGGCCGCCGTACGATGTTGTTTGGCTTGATGTCGCGGTGCACGACCGGCGGGGCTCGCTGCCCCAGGTAGCTCAGCACGTCTGCCAGCTGCCTGAGGAGCTGGAGCACCTCGCCCGCATCGAGTAGCTCACCGCGCTGCCTCAGCTCAGCGAGCGACTCGCCCTCAACGAGGCTCATCACCAGGTAGAGCGCGCCATCCTCTTCGAAGTGGTCGAGGTGCCTGGGCAGTGCTGGATGGCTGAGCTGAGCCAGCACCCGGGCTTCGCGTTCCGCGAGCTCGACGTCCTTCCAGCTGTTTGCTCCGCGGACGCTGAAGCGCTTGATCGCGACGAGCGTGCCATCGCGCTTGTCGATTGCTTCCAGTGTTTGACCCTGTGCGCCTTCTCCGATCAGGCGGGTCACCGCGTAGCGCCCGTCTCCGACGCTTTCACCCGTGGCAGGAGTAGGCGCTGGAGCCGTCATCGCTTGGTCTGACCGAACGTCTCGGCGTCCCCGGCGAGGTACTCCGCCTCTGCTGGCGTGTTCTCACGCCCTAGCAGCTCATTTCTGTGTGGGAACCTTCCAAAGCGTTCGATCAACCCTCGATGCATGTGGGCGAACTTGAGGTTGTTCTCGAAGTACTTCTTGAGTTCACCCTCAGCGGTCTCAATCAGGCGCTCGAACAGACCCACCGCTTCGTCCTGCGCGGCCATGGTCTCGCTGTGCATCAGCGGCATGTAGAGGAATGGCCGCTCCACGCGGCGCAGTTCTCGATCCTGGCCTTGAGCTATTCCCGCGCGGCAATACTCGAGGGCCAGTGCGTCACTCGCGAAGGCCTGGGCGGTCCCACGGTAGATGTTGCGGGTGAACTGGTCGAGCAAGATGATGACGGCGAGGCGACCTCGGGCGCTGGCGAACCAGTCCTCGAGCTGCCGCTGTGCGGCTCGCTCGACGTCCGCCCCGAAGCGCGTCTGAACGTCCGCGTCGAAGTCGGGACTCGACGCAAACCAGATCGGGCCTTGGGCCCGGATGACCGCGAGCTCGTCCTCGTCGCTACCGAACCAGAAGTCGAGGATCGTCTCTGCGCTAGCCATCGCGCAAGGCTAACGCTCCCGCGTCGCCGAAGCTACCCGCGGCTCTCGACGTCGTCCTTGGTGCCCACTTTGCCGTCGCGGCCGGGGGAGAACACCGTGACCTCGTCGGCTTCACAGCGCACACGGAAACGTGAGCCCCACGGATCTTCGACTTCATCATCGAGCACCTGGTCGCGTTGCAGCTGGGTGAGCGAGGGGCACCCTGTGTGCTCCGATCGCCAGTCGCGCGCGGCGTCTCGTATCTTGGTCGCGGTCTTCACTGCCTGGCCTGCGTCGTCCCGTGCCGACGCATCATTGCTGAATAGCCAGTACCCCGCCCCGAGCGACAAGGTGGCGCCAACGAGGGCGATGGCTTCGAAGCGTGAGAGGCGGCGGCGGTTGGAACGCGAACGAGTCATGATGGTCGACACAGGCTGGCTAGGGTGGCTTCGTTAATCGGTCGGGCGTCGCGCTGCGTAAGCGCGCGCATTCAAACTAGAGAGCCGCGCAGGGACTGGGTTCACGGCTTGGCGGGCGTGAACCGCGCGAAAAGGAGGCTTGGCTTTCTCCTGTGCTGGCCACTTGGCAGGTTTCCAGCACGTAACGCTTGGCTTGGTTGGTTGTTTCGCGAAAGTGCGACTGGGTTTGGGATGGGAGCCCTGCGCGGCTCTACGAGTGACATCAGCAAGACGTGTGCCGGCATCCACGGCCGCCTTCGATCAA
>JAUILJ010000154.1 GCA_030433055.1 Polyangia bacterium | reverse complement strand
CGTACGCCCCGAGGTGCTGATGGGGATGCTCGGCAAGTCGGTGGGCAGCAGCGGAGCGTTCGTAGCGGGCAGCCGCTCGCTGAGGCTCTTCCTGCGGAACCGCGCCCGGAGCCTGGTCTTCTCCACCGCAACCAGCCCCCGACTCGCACAGCAGACCCTCCCGCTCGTTCACCGGGTGCAGCAAGCCGACGAGGCTCGCGCCATCCTGCTCCACAAGGCAGGTCGCTTCACCGACCAGCTCCGATCCGCGGGGGTACCTCTGCCACCCAACCACCTCGTCGGTCCTATCGTTCCCCTCGTGCTCGGCTCCAACGATGCGGCTCAGCGACTCGCCGCCGAGCTCAAAGACGCAGGGTTCCTCGCTCAAGCCATCCGGCCCCCGACGGTCCCGCAAGGGACGTCGCGGCTCCGCATCACCCTGCGTCCCAGCCTGGAAGAGCTGGCACTCGACCGGCTCGCGGCGCTACTCATAGCCGGATGGAAGCGCTGGTCGTCCTCGGCACCGGAACTGAAATAGGAAAGACGTACGCCAGCTGTCGCATCGCGGAGCGCTGGCCCGCCTGCTGCGCGCTCAAACCGGCAGAGACCGGCGTCGCCGAGGGCGCTCAGGCAGAAGACGCGGCGCAACTCAGCCTGGCTGCGAACCATCCCTACCAGCCACCTCGCTACGCATACCCGAACCCCGTCTCCCCCCACCTCGAAGCTCGGCGGCTCCAACAGCGGATCGACCTCGATGAGATCGCCAGCTGGGTGGAGCGCACCGCGGTGAACCTCGAGCGAGCCCGCGTAGTGGTGGAGACGGCGGGCGGCGCCTTCTCCCCGCTGACTGAAGCCCTGGTCAACGCTGACCTCGCGGAGACCCTGCGTCAGCGCTTCGAGGTGCGGGTCGGGTTGGTCGCTCCGAATCGCCTGGGGGTGTTGCACGACGTGTTGGCCACCCAGCGGGCCCTCGCGGCACACTCGAGCGCCGCGGACTTCATCCTGCTGACCCAGCGCACTCCCGCCGAGGCCACGGCGTCTTCGAACCTCCAGGAGCTGCGGGCCCTCCAGCGCGCGCCGGTGTTTGCGCTGGGCTACGGCGACGCCTCACCCCCAACCCTGGTCGAGTATCTCGCGCGGGCATTCGCTGGCTAGCCCCGACCACCAACCGATCACCGTCGTTTCCGCGCGGCACCGCTCTGGCGCTCGCCGGCTAGGCCTCGAGGCTGCCCTCCACGACCACGTCCTCGTTCACACTGTGTACACGGCCCGCCTCCAGGCGCACGATGCGGTCGGCGATGCGGGTCGCGATACCGCGAGAGTGACTGACCATCACCACGATGGCCCCACGCTTGCGCTCCTCGTCCACCAGCTCCAGTAGACGGCCCACGCTGCCCGCATCCAGCCCGGACGAGGGCTCGTCCAGCAGCAACAGACTCGGCTCATGGACCAGGGCGCGAGCCAGGGCGACCCGCTGCCGCTGCCCACGGCTCAACGTGGAGACCGGCCGGTCGGAGAACGCAGTCGCGCCAACGCGTTCGAGGCTGCGCCCGACGCGAGCGCTCCCGCAACCATGGAGCGCCGCGGCGAGCTGCACGTTCTCGCGCCCGGTGAGCTCCCGGTAGCAGTGGGACTCGTGAGCCAGCCACCCCAGCTGACTCCGCACGGCCCCAGAGTCCTTGTAGGGGGGATAACGCACCGAGCCCCCGGTGGGCTGAATCAAGGTGCCCAGGATCCCGAGCAGTGTCGACTTGCCCGCGCCGTTCGGTCCTTCGAGCACGGTCACTCGGCCGCTGGGAAACGTCGCCGTGACTCCGCGCAAGGCGAGCGTCGTTCCAAACGTACGGGTGACGCCCTCGACCTCCACGCGCTCCACCCGGCTCATCGGCTGCGCATCTTGGCATTCACGCGCACGCAGGCGCGAACAATCAACACCGTGGACCCAGTCGCCCCCGCACGGGCAATCCAGAGAGCCGGGAAACGCACGTCCAATCCAAGGTCCGTGAGCGGCTTGGGTCCATCCACAGGCGCCACACGCCTACGACCGCGTCGCCGGAACCTGCATCAGACGGCTCGAACCCGGCCCTGGTGACCTGGCAACGCGGTCCGCTGACGCCAGGCGATCGCGCCCACGCAAGGGAATGAGACACCGCATGCGGCAAAAAAACCCGACATCACTGCGAGTTGGGCCTCACAGATGCAAGCAGCCTGACCCGCCCGTGCTACCATGCGCACGATGACCACTTCCGCGGTCGCAGCGGACTCTCAATACCTTGAGCGCCTCGTCGATCTGCGGCGAGCGGTGGAGCACGCGTTGGAGGGGAAGCCTCGCGCGGTTGAGCTCGCCCTGGTGGCGCTACTGGCGCGCGGCCATGTCCTGATCGAGGACGTACCGGGAGTGGGCAAGACGACCCTGGCGCGTGCCATCGCACGAGCGGTCGGGGGTGAGATGAGCCGGGTGCAGTTCACCAGCGACCTGCTGCCCAGCGACGTCCTTGGCGTGTCCGTCTTCAATCAGCACCAAGGCGAGTTCGTGCTGAAGCAGGGGCCCATCTTCAGCAACCTGCTCCTGGCCGACGAGATCAACCGCGCGAGCCCCCGTACGCAGTCGGCGCTGCTCGAGGCGATGAACGAGGGCCAGGTGTCCCTGGACGGCCAAACGATCCCGCTGCCGGATCCGTTCTTGGTAATTGCCACGCAGAATCCTCAAGACTTCACCGGCACCTTCCCGTTGCCAGAGAGCCAGCTGGATCGCTTCATGGTGAGGATCCGCATCGGCTATCCACCGCCCGAGGTCGAGGCGAGGCTGATGCTTCACCCGGACGGCGATCGCGTCGATCGCGTGGCACAGGTGTTGGACCCGCAGTCTCTCGTGGAGCTGCAGCGCCACGTGATGCGGGTCGATGTGGACAACTCCCTGGCCACCTACCTCCAGGCGCTGATCGCCTCGACCCGCTCGACTCCCACTCTGGCCCTCGGCGCATCCACGCGCGCGGGCATGAACCTCTCTCGAGCGGCGCGCGCCCGAGCGCTGCTGCATGGCCGTCGCTACTGCATCGCAGACGACATCTACGAGCTGGCGGTGCCGGTGCTGGCCCATCGTGTTCGGCTCGCCGCGCACGCCGAGGGCTATGTCCCGAGCCGCGAAGAGGCCGAGGCCGCTGTGCGCGACGTCGTCGCGCGCGTGCCCACGCCTCTGTGAGGTGACGTGGCAGTCGGCCGGCTGTCTCTCCATCCGAAGGTGCAGCGCTCGCTGCGGCGCCCCTTACCGCCCGACGCCGGCAGGCTGCGGCGCATCTACGCCCGGCTCAGGCCACCTCGGCGACTGAAGCTGACCCGCGAGGGCAAGTACTTCATCGGCATCACCTTCGGTGTCGGATTCGCGGCGATCAACACCGGCAACAACCTGCTGTATCTGCTGCTCGGCATGCTGCTCTCGCTGATCGTGGTGAGCGGGGTGATGAGCGAGCTGAGCCTACGCGCGCTGACGGTCGTCCGGCGCTTGCCACCGCGCGCTCAGGTCGGTCGCCCCCATCTGGTCGAGATCGAAGTCTACAACCACAAGAAGCGCATCCCGAGCTACGCGATCGAGATCGAAGACCTGCGCGCGGGGCAGCCGGCGGACAAGCGCTGCTTCTTTCTCAAGATCAGTCCGCGCTCCGCTCAGGTGGCTGCCTACCGTCGCACCCCAGCGCGTCGCGGGCGCGACCACCACATCGGTTTCCGTGTGGCAACACGTTTTCCCTTCGGTCTATTCGAGAAGTCCAGGGAGCTGGCCGCAGACGGAGAGCTGATCATCTACCCAGCGGTCGACCCGGTGAGGCTGCCTCCAGCGATCAGCGGGCAGCGCGGAGGCGCCGTCGGTGCGATGACCCGGGGCGCCGGCGATGACATCTTGACCGTCCGGCCCATGCGGGAGGGCGATGACCCACGAGACATCTACTGGCGCAAGAGCGCCAACGCCGGCCAGATGGTCTTGCGTGAGCGCGCTCGTGAGACGCAGCGCAACGTGGAGCAGGTCCTGGACGTGACGTTCGAGGGGAAGGCGCCGGACGACGAGTGGGTCCAGCGCTTCGAGCGGCGCATCCGTGATGTGGCCTCCCGCGCCGTAGCGCACCTCAAGCGTGGCGACGCGGTGACGGTGCGTACGACGACTGGAGAACGCGCCCGTGCGAACGGCTCCATCGGAGCCGACCCCATTTTGCGCTTTCTCGCGCTGCTCGAGGCGAAGCCCGCCGAACCCAGCGACTCCACTCCCAGGACCCAGAAGGAGCAGAAGGCGGCGTGAGGTTCGGGCTGATCCATCGCATCATGACCGACGCGCTCGCCGCGCTCGGGCTGCTCTCGCTGATCACCAGCGGCGAGCTCGGGCGAGGTGTGAGCATCGTGATGCTCGTCGGGCTCCTGGGCTCGATGTTCGTCCCCGAGCGCTGGCAGGACCGCACCCCGATACGCCAGCTCGGCGTCGCCGCGCCCATCCTGCTGTTGCTGACCCAGGCGGCGCGGCTGTTTCTGGGCGCACCGGTACTGCAGCTGGCTATCGAGTTCGCGGCAGCGCTGCAGATCGTACGCCTGGCAACGCGACGCGGCGCCGCCCACGACCAGCAAGTCATCGTCCTTGCGCTGCTCCACCTGATCGCTGGCACGGTGCTGGGGACGGGCCTGGCGTACGGGCTGTGCTTCCTCGGGTTCTTGGTGGTGGCTCCTGGAGCGCTGGTGCTCAGCCACCTGCGCAGGGAGGTGGAGGGAAACTACCGCCAGGGCGCTCGGGATCGCACGGGACTCCCGGTCGACGTTCCCCGCATCCTGCGTAGTCGCAGGGTGATCGGCAAACAGTTCCTGCTGTTCACCTGCCTGCTCTCGGTACCGATCTTCATCTTCACCGCGATGATCTTCGTGATGTTCCCGAGGGTCGGGCTGTCGCTGCTGTTGCTCAACCACGGTCGTGCCGAACGCATGATCGGATTCAGTGACCGCGTCGACCTCGGTGGTGTCGGGAAGCTTCGCAGTGACCCCACCATTGCCATGCGGATCGAGTACGACGGGCTGCCAGAGAACCCACCCCCAAGGCTAGCGTTGTATCTCCGCGGAACCGCGTTTGACAGCTACGATGGGCGCTCCTGGTCGCGGACCCAGGCGCTGAGAATTCCCGCCACGCGAGAGGATGGCAACTATCTGATCAGCCGGGCGCCAGACCCCAGTGATCGTCACCTCACGATCGATCTGGAGCCCATCGATCCCCCCGTCATCTTCCTGCCTCCCGACGCGGTCGCGCTCCACCTCTCGAGTCGAGGGGAAGCCACGCTGGGCGGTAGCCCGCTGCTGTTCGCCGGCCCGGAAGGCGAGTTCAAGTACCGGACTCGGGACCAGCGAGGCGTCCGCTATGAAGTGTGGACCCCGACCAGCGTCCCGGCGCCGGTGCAGGACCTCGATGCACCCGAGCGTCAGCGCTACCTGAACCTGCCGCCTGGGCTCCCGAAGCGCGTCGGTGAGCTCGCAAGAACCTGGGTCGGCTCGGAGACGGACCCCGCGAAGCAGGCCAAGATCATCGAGACCAAGCTGCGCACCGACTACGCGTATGACCTCGCGTCACCCTCCGGGGCTCAGGCCAATCCCCTCGACCACTTCCTGTTCGAGTCGAAGCGCGGGCACTGCGAGTTCTACTCCACGGCGATGGCGATCTTGCTACGCACTCTCTCCGTCCCCACCCGCAACGTGACGGGCTTCATCGGCGGAACCTACAACCGCTTCGGTCACTTCTACGCCGTGCGGCAAGGCGATGCTCACAGCTG
The DNA here is from genome assembly GCA_030433055.1 of Polyangia bacterium. GTDB lineage: Bacteria > Myxococcota_A > Polyangia > Polyangiales > Polyangiaceae > JAHBVY01. The sequence continues at coordinate 6,346 of JAUILJ010000154.1, read as the reverse complement.
GGTCGAGGTGTATCTGCCGAAGAAGGGTTGGACCCGCTTCGATCCCACACCACCGGGGAACTCCGCGCCCCGCAGCGAGCTCAACGGCGCACTGGCGTTCATCCGAGACTTCGTCGAGGCGTCGGCACAGCGCTGGAATCGTCACGTCGTGGGCTACGACCTGCAGCAACAAGTCGGCCTGCTGAACTCGGTGAGTCGCACCTACTCCAGTGTTCGCAGCCGCTCGACGTTCCTCAGTGGCCCCATGGGCTCACCGCGTCGCCTTGGAGCGCTCGCGGCGGGCGCTCTGTTGCTTGGCCTCAGTGTGTACTGGTTCCGCCGCTCTCGGCGCAAGCACGGAAACAAGCCCGCGGAAACCTCTCATCGCCTGCTGGCCACCAAGCGAGCCATGAACCTGTATGAGATGCTCGAGGCGGCACTGGTCAAGCGCGGCATCCCGCGTCCTCCGTCGCTCCCCCCGCTGAGGCACGCCCAGAACCTCCAGGCGATGAAGCACCCGCTCGCAGACGAAGTGCTGGAGCTGACCCAGATCTATCTGGAGGTGCGCTTCGGCGGCCGGGAGCTCGACGTCGACACCGCTCGGGACTTCAACCTGCGCGTGCGGGCGTTGAAAGAAGATCCTGTCAGCGCCGAGGCCGCCTGAGCTGTTCCGGCGCGTCCCCGAATACTTTACGCGGCCGCCGCACATCTTTCGCCGTTCAACTCTGAAACGGCCCACCGTTTCAGAAAGGGACGCAGGGCTAGGCGTGACGTCCAAGTCAGCGTCGGTGTGGCCGAACGATCACAGCGTGCGTCTGCTGACGCACACTCAGGCCAAGACCAGACGGACGGCCGCACCCTCGACGGTGCTCGACTTGGCGCTGGGCGGAGGCACCGCGCGGAGGCCATCGTACTCGAGGTCCGGCTCACCACGCTCGAGCCAGGCGACCACGACTTCGCCCTGGCCGACCTCGCCCATCCGCACCAGATTCACCTCAACGCCCTGCCGCAATTCCTCTGCGGTTACGGCACGTTGCGTGCTAGCGAGCGGCTTCGCCCCGGCCACCGGCTGGGAACTACCGGGCCGCAGGTCACGCGCATCGTAGGTCTGGACAATCAGGCGATGGATCCCGCCCTCGTCCGCCACTTCGGCAGCGCTCACGCGCGCCTTCACCTGCTCCAGTTCGGCGACGCCGAGGCTGGTTGCAGCAACCAAGGCGAGCCAGGAGACGCCGGTGGCGGCCTTTCTGACGCTCTTGGGGATGGGGGGGAGGGGTGCCATGTCTTCAAGTCCAAACGCCGCTGCTCGTGGCGACGTTACAGCTGCAAAGACATAAGCACCATCCGTGCCAACGCAAGTGGCACGCAAGTATTGGAATACACGACGCCGCCCCCTGGGGCGCTCTATACCCGGGTCATTCTCTACCGAGTCAGTGTGGACCCGCCCGAAGCTGCTTGAGGATGGCTCGAGTCCAAGCCCCCGCTTGCGCGCAGTTCTGGGCAGCCTTCTGGCCCTTGGCGTATGGGGCCACCACCAGGCTCAGCCAGGCGTCGGTTCGCTCGATCGCGATGGGACCCAGCTGTCCGTGATGGCACTGCCCCACCTTCACCTTGTACGCCGCTCGCAGCGCGCCTTCGAGCCGGCTGGCCTGGGCGACATCGTCCCAGCGCATCGCCCAGGCCACCGCGCGCTTGTCGCCCTTGGCGTACACCGCGATCCGGTCCCCACCCCAGCCGCTTGCAGCCTGGGCGCTACGGCGCGTGTCCAGCCACTCTTCCAGCAGAACTCGGACCGACTGCTCGCCCATGACGTCGTGATAAGCGACCCCCCAGTCGGCCCCGGGCGCCACAGGAATTTCCACATTGAAAGGCACCTCGTTTGAGTCGTATTTTTCCGGATGGATAATTTGCTCGGTGCTCAAGGGAGGACGTTGCCACGCGGCATCGACCGATCGCCAGCTGCCGTGGTTGCGCTTGTAGTGCACGAAGGCCAAGCCATCCCGGTACGGCGCGACTATCGATCGCACGATGATCCCCGGGACCTTGCCAGCTTCCGGAGGGAGCTCCTCCGAGCCCTCCAAGATATCCCCCTGGATATCCAGGGCCGTCTTGCCCTGGGGCCGCACCATCAAGTCGAGCATCAGGCTCGTGGCGTCACCTTCAGCCAGCGCATGCAACGCCGCCTGCTCGTCTCCTGCGTCGTCTCGGTAGTCCAGCTTGGCGCCGAGATCGAAGTGCTGGTCCTGAAGAGCGTGCACCAGCTCGTGATTCAACGTGATGATCTGCTCCATCACCGGCAGGTCCTGAGCGAGGAACATCGTCTTCGTTCGCGGCTGGTAGAAGCCAGCGAGCTTTGCCGTCATTACCCGCCGGATCGCGTCAGCGTAGTCGAAGTCGAGCGGTGCGAGGTCGAGCGCGACGAGTATCTCCTGAGTGCCCTCGAGCGCCCGCTTTGGGACCTCATGAGCGATCTCTCGGTCGACCTCGTCGAGCATTTCCTTGCGGTTAACACGACGCCCAAGGACTCGGCCCTTGACGGGGAGCCCGCGCGCAGAGGCGACCTCGAGCAGGGTGCCTGCGAAGGGATCTGGAGGAGGCGCAGGCGGCTCAGCCGCGTCAGAGCTGGCCTGGCTCGCCACGGAGCTTGAAGCTGCCGCGGCGACGGGCGCGCTCGGTGCCGCCTCGGTCGCGTGCGGTGAGCACCCTGCCAGGGCAACCAGCCACAGCGCCGCGGGTCGACTCATGCGTACGCCGCCCGGATAGCAGAGATGGCCTTCGCGCGGTCGGGCCGACCGAACACGGCGCTCCCGGCGACCAGCACGTTCGCGCCAGCGCTGACGACCTGGCCCGCCGTCTCCGGCGTGACACCCCCGTCGACCTCGATATCCACCTGGAGCCCCCGGCCTTCGACCGCTTTGCGCAGCCGCTCGATCTTGGGCAGGACTTGAGGCAGGAACGCCTGCCCCCCGAACCCTGGGTTCACGCTCATCACCAGGATCAGATCAACGTCCTCGAGCACGTACTCGAGGCTGCTGTCCGGCGTATGTGGATTGAGCACCACGCCCGCGCGCTTGCCAAGGCGCCTTATTTCCGCGAGGGTACGCTGGAGGTGGGTCGAGGCCTCGACGTGGACGCTGATCACATCCGCGCCAGCGCGCGCGAAGTCCTCAACGTAGCGCTCCGGCTCGACGATCATCAGATGCACGTCGAGCGGTAGCTTGGTCACCTTACGCAACGCCGCCACGACCGGGGGCCCAAGAGTGATGTTCGGGACAAAGCGACCGTCCATCACGTCAACGTGAATCCAGTCGGCGCCTGCCGCGGCCACATCGGCGATTTCGTCGCCGAACCGGGCCATGTCGGCGCTGAGAATGGAAGGAGCTATGCATACCTGACGAGCGGCGCCCATGGGCACGGCATACACGAGGCCTGGAGGTCAGACCAGTCGCAGCCGGGCCCGAGCCTCGCCAGCTGCGAATCGGCTCGTCCGTGATCCAGCTCGAACACACACGCCCCAGGGTTTGGCGAGGGCGCGGCGCTGCTTTCGATTGGAACGGAACGCGGACGTGGGTAAGGTGGGTCAAACTCGAGCCCGACGTCAGAACTATGATTACGCGCCCTCTCGGCAAGCAGGACTACGATCACATCGTTCAGGTCATCGACCGTTGGTGGGGTGGACCCACCAGCGCGCTGGCTCACCCCATCTTCTTCTACGAGCTCGGCCAGCTGGCACGTGTCGTTGAGCACGATGGAATCCTCGTCGGGTTCCTGTTTGGCTTCATCGCACCCGGGCCACCAAAGACTGGCTACGTGCACCTGGTGGGCATTCACCCTGACTACCGGCGCAGAGGAGTGGGGAAGGTGCTCTACCAGACCTTCGAGGAGGACTGCCGGAAGGCGGGTGGCACTCGACTCAAGGGCATCACGACGACGGGCAACGAGGGTTCCATTGCCTTTCACAAGGCTGCAGGCTGGACGGTGTCTCACGTGGATGACTACGCCGGGCCAGCGCGGCCACGGGTCGTCTTCAACAAGACGTTGACCTAACCAATCGCCCCATCAGAGCCTGACTCCCCTCAAGTGACCGACGATGCCCCCCCGAGCTTTCCAGCCTCGGGCCCTGCTCGCGAGGCGCGACGCCTCCTGAGCAGCGCCCTGGAGAGCCTGCAACTTCGAGCCGGTCAGACGTCGAGCGTGAGCCGCGCCGTCGAGGCAGCGGCCCAGGCTTCGGGGTCGCTATACGAAGTCGAGACGGGGTCCACGGAGCACTCATTCGACGGTATCCGGGCGGCGATCGAGGACCTCGGCGTGGCGCTGAGTGAGCTGCAGCGTGACTCGCTCAGCGACCCCACGGTGCTTTCCGCCACGGAAACAATCGCCCGAACGCTGGCGCTGCTGTACCCCGTCGCGCGCGCCCAGCAGCGCGCACGTCGAAACGTCATCTTCCACACTCATGCGCCGGTGGACCCTGCGGATCTCGGGCTACCGGTGACCACCGTGCCACCGGCACCCCCAGCTGGTCGTCCACGCATTCACACCCCGAGCTATCGGGGCCACGAACAACGTTCATCAGGTGGACGGGTCTTCGTGGAAGCAGATATCGGGCTGCTCACCGATTCACACTTCTACACCGGCCTCAGCCAAGACCTGTCGACGGGCGGAGTATTCATCGCCACCTACCAGCCGAAGCCTGCGGGCACCCAAGTCGGGCTCTACTTCGCGCTGCCCGAAGGCCACGTAGTCGAAGCGAAAGGCGTGGTGCGCTGGACTCGGGAAGGGGGTGGAGACACTCCGCCGGGAATGGGCATCGCGTTCGAAAGCCTCAGCCAGGAAGATCTAGACGCGATCGAGCGCTTCTGCGAAAGCCGTGCGCCGATGTATCACGACTCCGCTGATAGCTGATCCGCGCACCGCGACTGGCCGAATCGTCAGCGAGCAGGTACTGTGAGCTGCCATGGCGCGTGTCGCTGGCGGAGGTTCCGTGTCGCACCGCAAACCTGTAACGGCCGATGAACTGAAGCGGATTGGGCTCTTTGGAGCCCTGTCTACGGAGGTATTGGACCACCTTGCTGAGTCCTTGCCCACGGTCGAGCCCGACCCGGGAGATCTGGTGTTCAAGGAAGGGGACACCGCGCGCGAGCTGTTCGTGTTGCTCGAGGGGGAAGCAGAGGTCGTGAAGCGTTCACGCTCGGGCGTGGATGCGCGTGTGGCTGTGCTGGGGCCCGGGGACTGGTTCGGCGAGATGGGCGTGCTCGACGTGCAGCCGCGATCCGCAAGTGTTCGTGCGCTCGCGCCGTCCCGCCTGCTCAGGATCCGTGCGACGGACCTCGACGCGCTCTACCGCCACGACCTGAAGGCGTACGCCCTCGTCGTGCTGAACATTGCGCGGGAACTCAGCCGACGCTTGCGTGTCACCGACAGTATCCTTGCGGATTTTCTGGTCAACGTGCTCGATGTGGTCGAGCGACGGCGACCCGATCCGAGCGACGGCTAGCCCCCAAAGAGCGGGCGAGTGCCCGTGGGTACTAGCAGGTCGCCGATTGGCAAGGCGTTTCAACGACTGCTAGTCGAGGTCGGCGTCGCCAGCGTCGAGGTCCGCGTCGCCAGCGTCGAGGTCCGCGTCGCCAGCGTCGAGGTCCGCGTCGCCAGCGTCGAGGTCCGCGTCGCCAGCGTCGCCAGCGTCGAGGTCCGCATCGCCCGCGTCGAGCCCGCCATCGAAGTCGTTCACGGGTGCGTCCGTCCCTGCGTCACTGACGCCAGCGTTGCCCGCAGCCCCCCCGCTGCTCTGCTCGCCACCTGAGCCGGCACCGCCACCCTGCGCGCCGCTGCCGCCGGCGTTCGACGTTCCGCCGGTGGCGCCGTCGCCGCCTGCTCCCAGCGAACCCGCGGGGGGTTCGGGCTGAGGATTGAGACTACACGCAGCGGTCAGTGCGGCAGCAACTACCGCGACCCACGCCCAGCGCCAGCCACGGAGCGTCATGTGCCGGATATCCCCGCGGAACCGCCAGCTCCCAGCGCACCACCTGCTCCGCCGGACATTGCACCCCCAGCGCCACCTGTCGCACCGCCGACACCTCCAGCGCCGCCTGCGGCGCCGCCGGCACCTCCGGTCGCGCCGCCAGCACCTCCGGTCGCGCCACCGGCGCCTCCGATCGCGCCACCGGCACCTCCGATCGCACCGCCCACGCCTCCGGTCGCACCACCGGCGCCTCCGGTCGCACCACCACCGGCGCCTCCGGTCGCACCACCGGCGCCTCCGGTCGCGCCACCGCTCCCGCCGCCGCCACCGCTGCCACCGACGCTGCCTCCAGAGCCACCGCTGCCACCAAAGGCGCCGCTGCCTCCAGAGCCACCGCTGCCTCCAGAG
>JAUILJ010000153.1 GCA_030433055.1 Polyangia bacterium | reverse complement strand
TGCTACTACTGGTTTCATCGTGTCCATCACGAGGTGCGGTTCTTCTGGGCGGCTCACGTGAACCACCACTCGAGCGTCCACTACAACCTCTCCACGGCGCTACGTCAGAGTTGGACCACGCCTGTCACCGGGCCCATCTTCTGGGCGCCGCTCGCCCTGGTGGGCTTCCACCCCGCGCTGATCCTCGTGGCTCAGACGATCAGCTTGCTCTACCAGTACTTTCTCCACACGGAATTGGTTCCGAAGCTAGGGCCACTCGAGTGGATCTTCAACACGCCAAGCCACCATCGGGTGCATCACGGGCGCAACCCGGAGTACCTGGATCGCAACTACGCCGGCATCTTCATCATCTGGGACCGGCTGCTCGGGACCTTCGAACCCGAGCGAGCGGACGTGGACTACGGCCTGACCAAGAACATCCAGACGTACAACCCCGTGACAATCGCCTTCCATGAGTGGGGGGCGATGTTCAAGGATGCGTGGCGAGCCAAGGGCTTCGGCAACAAGCTCGGGTTCCTGCTGCGGCCCCCAGGGTGGTTGCCGGACGGAAAGGGTGCGACGGCGCGTGATCTGCGGGAGCAGGCTCGAGCTGCGCCCCCTCCCCGGGCGCTGGAAGACCTCGCTGCGTAAGCGCTGCTAACATCGTCGCTCGTGGCCGGACCTTCGTGGTTGGCTCTTGGCCGACCGGCCAGTTTTTGCTTGCTCTGAAAAATAGGCTTGCCGGCGATTAAGTCATACTTATACTCCCGGCAACACTGTGGGACAGGGTACGCGCAAAGCTGATGACGTCGCACTGACGCTGCTCGACCAGATCGTGTCGGGGGAGCTACCGGTGGGCTCCGTGTTGCCCACTGAGGCAGAGCTCGCCGAGCAGTTTGGGGTCAATCGCGGGGCGGTGCGAGAGGCGAACAAGTTGCTCGAGGTGCACCGCCTCGTGAGGCCTGTCCGGCGTCGCGGCACCGAGGTGCTGGACCCGATGCAGTCACTCACCCCCGAGGTGCTCAAGGCGATGCTCGTGGACCGTACGGGACGCGTGAACGTCGACATGCTGGGGCACTTCCTCGAGCTGCGGGCCGTGCTCGATGTCGAGATGGGGCGCCTCGCGGCGGAGCGCCGCACGGAAAAGGATATCGCGGCGCTGGAAGCGTGTGTCGATCGCCTCGCCGAGTTCGTGGGCTGCCCCGAGGACTTCGACGAGCAACTGCACGAGCTGGGGCTCACCATGGCGCGTGCCACCCAGAACCCGATGTTCGTGATGCTGTCGCACTGGAATCGACAGATCTACGGCTATCTCGGCACGCTACTGGGCAGCGTACGCCGAGCAACGGATCAGCAGGTGTTGGCGTATCGCAGCCTCGTGGCGGCGGTGCGCAGGCAAGACGTGGAGACGCTCACGGAGATGGTGAGCGCCTTCCACAACTGGGCCAATCAGGAGCTGCTGGTAGTGGCGAAGACCTGGAAGCCGCCGCACTGACGCAGTCGTCGATGCGCGCCTTCTCAGGTGCGGGAGTCGTTGGTTCGCGCTTCTTGTGGCGCGAATGCGCGCGGAAATAAATCACGCGACAAATAGGGGAGAAGGTCATGATTCAAGAGCTAGGCGTCTTCACGCCCAACGGTAGTGTTTTGTCTTCGGACGCGGGGCGCAGGCTGCTCAGCGAGCCCCCCGTCGGCAACCGCACTGACTTCGGTGCAGCGTGGCACAAGCAGGTGGCGGGGCTCCACGTCGTGAAGCTCAAGGGGAGCTTTTACGAGATGGGGCTGCAACACGGGGTGCTGCTCAAGGAGTACATCCCGACGGGCCCAGTGAGCTATTTCAGCGAGTACCTGGAGAAGCTGCTCAAGCCGCTAGGTGCTGCAGCGCCGGTCGCTCGCCGCGCGCTCCAGCAAACCGTGGGGCGCTCGGTGGAGAAGAACCTCCCGGTGTTCGCCAAGGAGACTCTGCGTGGCCTGGCGGAAGGTGCCGGCTTGAATGAGCGGCATCTGCTCGATGGCTCCACCATGCCGGATGCGATGCTGTGGGTAGTGACGCAGCTGACGCGCTTTGGTCGTCCAGGTCCTGCCGTGCGGCATCGCCTGGATCTCAGCCTCGGATGCACGTCGGCGGTGGCGTGGGGCGCAGCGACCCAGGACGGCAAGCTGCTGCACGCGCGCAACTTCGACTACCACGGCGTCGGAACCTGGCCGAAGCACCAGGCCGTGGTGTTTCATGAGCCGGATGAGGGCATGCGTTACGTCTCCGTCGCTGCGGCGGGGATCTTGCTCGGCGGCGTGACAGCGATGAACGAAGCTGGCCTCACGCTGACCATGCATCAACACATGTTCACCGACCAAGTGCGCTTGGGGGGCACCCCGGTGGGCACCGTGGGTGACGTCGTGATGCGGCACGCGCAGAACCTCGATGAGGCTGAAGCGATCTTGCGCGCGCATCGTCCGATCGGCTGCTGGACGTACATCATCACTGACGGCAAGCGCCGCGAGGTGCTGTGTTTCGAGGAGAACCCAGCGCGCCAGGTTGCGATCCGCAGGGGCGCACCTGACACTCACTTCGGCTACGCCAACGTGTTCCTCGACCCGGAGCTCGGCGCCACGGAGCAAGATCTATATCCCTCCTACTGGCGCGCCAACTCCGGCCGCCACTCGAGGGTGAACCAGCTGCTGGAGCAACACTCTGGACGCATCAACCAAGAGACCATGGCGGAAATCCTTGCGGATACGGGCAACACGGAGTGCCGCCTGCGTGCGTCGATCTCGATGCTGATGACCGTGGCGTCAGTAGTCTTCAAGCCGGAGGATGGCGTGGTGTGGGTCGCAACCGGAGACGCACCGACCTCTGCCAACCGCTTCGAGGCGTTCAGTCTGCAGGCTGAGGACCACGCGCCGCTGATCGGCGCCGTGCCTGCGACCGAGGGCCGCTCGGCAGCTGACAAGGCCTGCGGTTTGGTGCCTTCGGTTGGAGGGGCCCGGACCGCGCGCGCAGGCTTCGCCGCGTACAGTGAGGCGTTCCTCGCGTACACCGACGACGAAGATCTGCACACGGCTCGGCGCCGCATGGTCGAGGCCTGCGAACTGCAGCCTGACCAGCCGCTGTTTCACAACCTACGGGGGTTGTTGGAGCTCCAAGCGGGCAACGTCGCGAGCAGTGAAGAAGCCTTCGAGCGAGTGCTCGAGCTTGGGCACCCTGACCCTGAGCGGCTCGCAGCCGCACACGTGTGGAGGGCTCGCTGTCGCGACCTGCGAGGGGCACGTAGCGCGGCCGTCAAAGACTACCGAGCGGCGCTGGCGGGCACGCCAGATCCGGCGATGCGTCGCGCGGCGCGGCGTGGACTGATGCAGCCCTACAACCCACGACGCGCCCGCAAGCTGAACATCGAGTTCAGCTACGCCGACGTCGTGGCGCCTTGATGGATCGAGCCAGAGGCTCTGGAGCAGGGCCTCGGCCGAGAGGATCAAGGAGTGGAAGGGGTCAGATCTACCGGATTGCTCGGGGCGCCATCGTGGATGGCGCCCTTGCCGATCCAATAGATGAAGCGCGGGTCGCGGATGTCGTCGAGGTAGGCCTCGAAGCGCACCGTCTCGCCAGGATCCGTGTGGAAGTACATGTGGTCGTAGTCTAGGGCCGTGTAGCCTACGAACTGGGCGTCGTAGCCCTCGCTGCTGAACACGTCGTCGTCGATCTCGAGCTCTTCCCCGCGCACGCTATCAATGTAGACGCCCTCCGCGACCGTCGCCACGATGTCCCAGCGACAGTCGTAGCGAGAGATCTCGGTGTCGCACGTGGTGAAGACGTGCCAGTCACCGTCGCCCAAGTACTCGACGAACGCCCCCGCACCGACCCCAGGCTGTTGGCTCAGGGTCGCGCCGGTGTCGATCTCAGCCACGATCACCTGCGGACCCTGCTCCTTGTCTTTCCGTGCGGAGCGTTCATCCTGGTAGTAGCAGCCGGTGGCGACGGTCATGGCGACGGCGCCGAGCACTAAGCAGCGTGTAATACGATCGAAAAGCATGGGTGACTTGACTCCGTTAGCGACGACGACGGGGTGCGCTGCGGCGGGGTGCGGGTGAGGAAGAGCGGCTCCGCCGGACATGGCTCCGGGGAGCGCTAGAGCGCCGCGGGGTGTAGCTCGAGCGGCTCGACTTCTTCTTCTTCTTGTAGTCCGAGCTGGACGAACCGCTGGAGCGCTTGCTGGGCCGATAGCTACGTGTGCTGCGGCTCGGCTTGGCCGAGGGGCGATAGCTGGGGCTGGCGCGTCGAGCACCCGAGCTGCGCCGCGACTTCGGGGTGGGTCGGTAGCTGGAGCCGGACCGGCGAGCACCGGAGCTGCGGCTCGACTTGGCCTTGGGCCTGTACGCTGGCGAGGGTGCGGGCCGGTAGCCACGGGTCGGGCGCTTGGCACTGGGCGCTCTGCGGGGCGCCCGGCTGGGCCGATACCGCGAGGAACTGCGGGGCGTTGCCTTGCTGGGAGCACGCGGCGCTGCCCGCCGCCCAGAGGCACCGGGGGTAGTACCCAGGCTGCGAGCGCGTGGGGAGCGGCTGCGTGCGCTGGCTGCAGCGGGGCGACGACTCGGACCCTTGGCGGAGACTCTTGGACGCGGAGCGCTCTCGAAGTTGCGGGCGGTCAACGGACGCCCACCCTTCTGGATCGCCTTGCGCCGGTTGTCCGCAGAGGCACCCGGGAGCGCTTTGGCTCGGTAGGCTGGCTTGCGAACCTTGCTGGAAGTGCTGCGCTTCGAGGCTTGGACAGCTCGAGGGTCCGCGGGAGTGCGAGATTTCGGGCGGCCCTTGGCAGGCACGTGGGACTCGCTCGGCGATGGGCCGCGGCGCGGTCGGGCCGCTGCGTGCCTACCACGGTGCCCATGGCGCCGGGGATGATAGCGGTGGGTGTGCCGCGCGGCATGACGAACCCGTGCGTGATCGTGAACGATGTAAGTGTGCACGTGGTGGTGGTAGACGTAGGCAGTCGGGCAGAACACATAGGGATAGGGCGGATAAACCCATAAGGAAACGGCGACGCCGCCGTGCCAGCCCCAGCTCGGCGGCATGGGCGCCCAACCAATGTACGCGTAGTCGTCACTGGGGACTCGCCACACGACCCAGGCCGGTGCGTAGCGGCGGCCCGGGATCCACGCCCAGCCCACGTCAGGGACCCACACCCAGCGGCCGTAGTGAAAGACGACCCAACCGAAGTCGTAGCCGCTCACCCATATCCAGTCGCCGTTCTCGTCTTCGCCCCAGTAGCCGTTGGTGACGTAAGGGGCGAAGTCCTGACCCACTTCCGCGCGGTTGGGGATCCAGACCTGTCCGTAGACCGGGTCATAGACCCACTGACCATGCGGGTCGAGATAGGGTCGAAAGTCGTTCAGGGCGGCGGGGTCGGTGTCCGCGTACTCGTCAGCCGCAGGAGCTGCTCCCTGGTCCGTGTATTCCTCCCCCAGATCGTCGGCGCTCATCTCGTCGTCCGACCAGTCTCCATCCTCGGTGCCGTCCGCCGCGGCCGCGCTGTCTGCAGCAGCCGCTCCCTCGGCTGCCGCCGCGTCAGCTGGGGCAGCTGGAGCGGGAGTGATCCACGCACCGTCATCGTCCTGTGCGAAGGCGGTGCTTGAAATCGAGACGAGCAGAGCGACGCAGGCGACGAACACACTGCGAACGAACCCGTACTCCCTCAGGCGCAGCTCGCGGTTCGAGGCGCCGCTCGAGCGACGACTCGCCGGAGCAAGAACTCTTACCGACATAATCTTCATGATGGTCTCAGCCTGGGGTTGGAGCAACACGCGTGCCGGTTCGACGTACCAGCTGTCTGATCGGTGCTCTTCCGTCCGTGTTCGCTGGAATCGGGCCAGACCCCGCGGCAGTTGCGCCCCCAATTCCCGCTTCCCCAGGGGGTATGTTCTACGTTTCTCGGCTCCGCGTCTCCCCCTGCGCTCGGTCAGGCCGTCGCGCTTGGGGGTTTTGTAGGCGATTCGTGTTCGCTGGAGTGTGGCCGAACTGCGCAGCATCCGCGCATGGCTGACCGCGGGCGGCGCTGGCGCCATCGGCCAGTCGTCGCGTCCCCCGCCGCCCCAGAGACCGGCCGGACGTGGCGCCAGTGTTAACTCCGCGCTGTGACGCCCAAGCAACAGTCCAGCGGAGCGACGCTATATGCTGGTCACATGTTGAGCGTCGAAGACGCGCGTGCGCGCATTCTTGGAAACGCCGAGCCGCTCCCTGCCGAGCGGGTCCGGCTTCAGGCCGCGCTGGGGCGTGTTCTTGCGGAAGACGTCAGGTCGACTGCGCCGCTGCCTGGCTTCGACTACAGCGCGATGGACGGCTTTGCCCTGGAGGCCGAGGCCTGTGACGGTGAGGGCCCCTGGGAGTTCCCCGTTGTTGGCGAGAGCCGCACCGGACACGCACCGCCTGACTGGGTCAAGGGTACTGCGTGCCGCATCTTCACTGGCGCCGCAATTCCGCGCGGTGCGACCGCGGTGTTGCTGCAAGAGAACGTGCTCGGGCCCGATGGCGAGCCACTGCGAAGCGCGCGGGGCCTCGAGGCCATCCGCTTTGCACACAGACCGCACGTGGGTGAACACGTGCGCCTGGCGGGGGAAGATTTGCCCCTCGGTGCGCTGGGCATGGCGCGAGGAACCGCGGTCGGCGCGCTTCAACTCGGACTGTTGGCCGCGCTGGATCGCGGCTCGCTGATCGTGTCGACCAGGCCGCGCGTGCTGATCGTCAACACCGGAGACGAGCTGCGGGAGCCTGGGTCCCCGGCGCCGGGGCCGACCAGCATTCCTGAGTCGAACTCGGTCGTTCTGGCCGCGCTCGCCCAGTCGGCGGGGGCTGAGGTGGCGGTCCTGCCGCTCACGCGTGACGATCTGGAGACCACTCGGCGCGCGTTTTGCGCTGCGCTGCTGCATTGCGACGTGTTGGTCACCGTGGGCGGCGTTTCCGTGGGAGATCATGATCTGGTGAGGCCCGCGCTCGAAGCCGCGGGGGTCAGCCTGGACTTCTGGAAGGTGAGAATGAAGCCGGGCAAGCCGCTGGTCTACGGACGCAGCGGGGCGACTCACGTGCTGGGGCTCCCCGGAAACCCCATGAGCGCGCAGGTGACGTTCATGCTCTTCGGCTTGCCCCTGCTCAGGGCCCTGCAGGGACAAATCGAGCGTGCACCACGCAGCTTCTCGTTGAACCTGCTTGGCTCGCTACGGCAAAAGCCCGGCCGGCGCGGCTTCTATCCCGGAAAGTGGGAAGCCGATGGCGTGATGCCTCTAGGAAACAAATCCTCGGGCAGCACCGTCAGCCTGGCGAGCGCTGACGTGCTCATCGTGATGCCAGAGGAGCTCGAAGAGCTGCCTGCTGGTAAGGCCGTAGAGGTGATCTCGCTCCGCTGAGCGACCGAGAAGAGCGATGTGGGTCGGGATTTTCGTAGGTGGGCAGTCGAGGCGCATGGGCGGGTTCCCCAAGGGGCTGCTGGAGGCGCCTGGTGGTCAGTCGTTGGTGCAGCGTCTGGTCTCGGAAGCGCAGCGCGCATTGCCCGAGGCGACGATCTGTCTGGTGGGGGAGCACCCCGCCTACGCGCCGCTCGGCTTGCCTCAGATCGCCGACGCGCCGGCGGGCATAGGTCCCTTGGGGGGCCTGCTCGGCTTGCTCGGTGCCGCGACCACGTCGCGCGTCGAGCGGCTGTTGGTGATGAGCTGCGACCTGCCGTTCGTTCGAGCTCCGCTGATGGAGCGCCTGGTCGCGTTTGCTCCAGAGGCGGCTGCTGTGGCGCCCCTGGATCGCTTCGGTGAGGGTGGGGGGGAGACGCGCTGGCAGCCCTTCTTCGCCCGCTATCGCGTCGCGCCATCGCTGGCAGCGGCTTCGGCTCTGCACGGCGCGGGTGGGCGCTCGTTGCAGCAGCTGTTCTCACGCCTGCCCGGCGCCGTTGAGCTGCCTCTGAGCCCCGAGGAGCGCGCCCAGCTGAGAGACTGGGACACTCCCGAGGATCGTCGACTGGGCTAGTCCTTCGGGCCGCGCTTCTCTGGTGGAGCCACGCGCGCGTCCTCCCAGCCAACCCAGTAGGGACCGTGGGCGCCGTGTTCTCGTTTCCACACGGGTACGCGCTCCTTGATGCGGTCGATGAGTTCCCGACCCGCCTGAAAGGCCTCTGCGCGATGGGGCGAACTCGCCGCGCACAGGATCGCCGTGTCTCCCACTTGGAGCTTGCCGATACGATGTATCGCAGCCAGCCGAGTCCCTGGGATCTCCGCTTCGAGTTCGGTGACGATGCGTCGCATCTCGGCGATCGCCATGCTCACGTAGGCTTCGTATTCCAGCAAGCTGACGTCCTGGCCCTCGTTGTGGTCCCGCACGTCTCCGATGAACAGCGCAACGGCGCCCGCTTGCGGACGCTTCACGGCGGCCAGCACCTCTTCCACCGACAACGGCGCGTCCCGCACGTCGCACAGCCGCTGGATGCTCTTCGAGGCTTGCTGAGCGGCTTGGGCTGCCGCCTCTCCCTGGGTCATGGTCACGTGCCATCCCGCGCGTGCGTGGCCGGCAGCTGCAGGAGCGTGGTAGTCGCCGCTCCGCCCGCCCGACTTCTCCAAGAGCCGCGTGGGGCCGATGAGCATGGCGCGGTCAAAGGCCTTGAGCATGTCGTAGATGGTGAGCGCTGCGGTGTTTGCAGCCACGAGGGCTTCCATCTCCACACCAGTGCGGTCCATCGTCTCGACGCTGCCCTGGATCACGACTCGAAGCTGCTCCACGTCGAGTTCGAGCTGGATCTCGATGCCGGTGAGTGCCAACGGATGGCACAGCGGGATGAGCTCCGAGGTCCGCTTGGCCGCCATGATGCCCGCGACCCGGGCCGTACCGAGCACATCTCCCTTCGGAGCATCGGCGCGCTGTAGGCGCTTGAACGCCTCGTCGTTCATGCGCACTTCGCTGACCGCCACTGCGCGTCGCTTGGTGGCGTTCTTGCCTCCAACGTCGATCATGCGCACCCCACCTTTGGGGCTGACGTGGGTCGAGGTTGCGCTGTGTCCGATGATCTCGTTCCACACTTGATCGAGGCGCGCCTCGCGCTCCGCTGGGTCACGGCGCAGCGCCCGCTCAGCGACCTTGGCGAGCGTGTAGCGGTCCAGCGCGCTCAGGCTCTGCCAAAGTTTGTCAGGCAAGCTGCCTTGTTTCGAGTAGACCTCAGTCACGGCGTCTGGTGCGTGCTCGGAGTCGGGATCAACCAGCGGAGCTGCCTCGAGCGACGTGGGCACGGGTGTGGCGAGTCGGGCGAGGCGCGTAATCTCTGCCACGTCGGGCTGATCGCCCGATCCTAGTTCCACCAAATGGCGTCGAGTGGTCAGCGGTAGGCTGCGCCAGGCTTCTAGGCTGAGTTTCAGGCGCGCCAGGTCCAGCGCGCGCCGCGCGGCCATGGGCACTAGATGAAGTGACTCGCCTACCTCGTCAAAAGCGTAGATGCGCACCCGTCGAGCTTACTCTAGATTGACCGCCATGCAGATTGCGCGAGGGAGGCTACTGGGCTTGACCCAAGCTGCGCTCTCCGTCGCCCTCGTTGGGAGCCTGTTTGGCGCGTGTTCACCCAAAGCGACCGAGCCCGCACAGCTCTCGGGGGAGTGCAGCCTCAGCCTCGGCGCCGTGCCGCCGGCGCTGGAGCCGCCCATCGAGTGGAAGGCGCCCGAGTCCCGCATCACGGCCGAGCTGGAGCTCAGCACCGCGCTGCTCGGTCGCGCGCTCGAGAAGGAGGTGCCGCGGCGGCTCGCGTACGTGAAGGGGCAGTCCGTCGGTGCCGCCGGTGAAATTACTTACCGTGTGGAAAGAAGTGGCTTCGCGGTGGCCTTGCAGGGGGAGAGACTCGTCGTCAGCACTCCGGTCACGGCGGATGTGGAGGTGTGCAAGCGCCTGGGACCGCTGTGTATCACCTACGGGAGCTGTCAGCCCAAGCTGCGCGCCGACGTGAGCTTACCCTTGGTGGTCGACCGGCAGTATCGGCTCGGGCCGAGCAGCGTCCATGTGAAGGTGGTCCAGGGGTGTGTGCTTCAGCCTATCGGGCTCGACCAGTCGTCCCATGTCTACAAGGCCGCCCGTCAGCAGCAGGCCAAGGTGAAGGCGCGCATCGACAGCGCACTACCGAACATTCGTGGCGACGTGGCTCAGGTGTGGAGGCTGCTCCACATGCCGGTCTCCATCGACAACACCGTGTGCCTGCGCATCGAACCCACCGGGGTGTCCCAGCAGAAGCCGAAGCTACGGAGTGACGCCAAGGGCGAGCAGCTGCTGTCGACGCGGCTCGCCGTGCGCGGCAGAGTGAAGGTCGAAGATCCCTGCGTGGATCCCCACCAAGCAAGCCCTGAGGCGCCGCTGCCAGCGCCGGAGCTCGAGGACGAGCTACCCAAGGACGTGGACCTCGAGGTGCCGCTCTTCATCGACTGGAGCAGCGTATCCGCCCAGCTCACCCGCGTGCTCACCACGCAGCCCATCCGGAGCGAAGCGGGGACGGTGACTATCGCCAAGGTAGAGAGCCGCGCGGCCTCGCGCGCCGGCAAGTCGAAGGTCGCTCTGGGGTTGACGCTCTCGGGAGTTGCCTGTGGCGAGTCGTGGTTCCTTGCGGAAGTATCCCAGGACCCTCAGCGCAAGGTGCTGGTGCTGACTGGCGTACGCGCTTTGTCCCCGGGCGCCTTGCCCGAGCAACTCGAGCGGGCACTCGGCGCCGCCTTGAGCCAACGAGCAACCATCGACTTGCCGGTCGATCTGAGCGCGGCGCCAGGCACTCTCGAAGGCTTGGTCAAGCGTCTCACCACGGACCTCCCCCCTCAGATCCAACTGGACCTCGCCGTCGGAGAGGCGCGAGTCTCCGAGGTGGTCGCCCAGAACGAAGGCTTGGTGCCGGTGGTCAGCGTGGGCGGCCACGCCAAGCTCTGGGCGCGCTAGTCCTTTCCGGAGGCGTCTGCAGGGGTGCGGGTTGCGCGCTTCATCTGCCGACTCTATGACTCCCGGAGTGGAGCGCGACGCGAAGCACCTGCCTGTCATCGCCGAGCGGGGCTCAAACGCTGCCGATGGCGAGAGCGAAGCCTCGCTGACCGAGGCTCCCGTCGATCGGCTTGGCCGGCCGCTCGCCGACCTGCGTATCTCCATCACCGATCGCTGCAACTTCCGTTGCACGTACTGCATGCCGAGGGAGAAGTTCGGCGCGGACTACCCCTTCTTGGCTCGCTCGGAGCTGCTCAGCTACGAGGAGATCGCGAAGCTGGCCGGGCTCTTCGTCGACGCCGGAGTGCGCAAGCTGCGCATCACCGGCGGCGAGCCGCTCGTGCGTCGTGACCTGCCTGTTCTGATCAAGCAGCTGCGTGCGTTGGACGACCGGCAGCCTCACCCCCAACCGCTGGATCTCGCGCTGACGACGAACGGTGTGCTGCTGCCACGCCTGGCCCAGGAGCTGGCGGCGGCGGGTTTGAACCGCGTGACGGTGTCCCTCGACAGCCTGGAACAGGCCGAGTTCGCCCGCATGACTGACAGTCGTTACCGCGTGGAAGAAGTGCTCGACGGCATTCGCGCGGCGGAGCAGGCTGGGCTCGGGCCGATCAAGATCAACACGGTCGTGCGCAAGGGTCAGAACGAGGGGGCGATCGTCGAGCTGGCACGCCACTTCCGCGGCACGAACGCCATCGTGCGCTTCATCGAGTTCATGGATGTGGGCACCAGCAACGACTGGCAGCTCGCCGAGGTGGTGAGCGCCCGGGAGATCGTTCGGCGCATTGCGAGCGAGTTCCCGCTGGAAGCCATCGACGCCAATTACCCCGGGGAAGTGGCGTCACGCTACCGTTATCGCGACGGGCAAGGGGAGGTGGGCGTCATCGCCTCGGTGACGCAGCCGTTTTGCGGCGGTTGCACCCGTGCGCGGCTGTCGTCTGAGGGGAAGCTCTATACCTGCTTGTTTTCGGGGGTGAGCCGCGATTTGAAGGCGCCGCTGCGCGCCGGGGCCAGCGACGAAGAGCTGGCGCGGCTGATTCGCGGTACGTGGAACCGCCGCACGGATCGCTACTCGGAGCTGCGCGGCGAGGCGACCATGAAGTTACCCAAGGTCGAGTTGAGCCACATCGGAGGCTGAGCGCCCGCTACTGCTTGCGGCGCTTCTTTTTCTTCTTCACTCGCA
>JAUILJ010000152.1 GCA_030433055.1 Polyangia bacterium | reverse complement strand
CTTCGTGAGCGGACCGCCGGCGGCTCCGAGGCGCACCCCGGCGTGGGGCTGCAGGGACTCGGCGAAGCCCGGCTCCGTCGCGAGCAGCCAGCGTCCGGCCATGACGTGGAGGCGGATCGGCTCCGTCACGGAGGAAGGGAAGAAGCGGGCGAGCCAGGCTGCGCCGAGGTGCTCGTGGACCGCGAGGGACTCACCCGAGGCGTCGATGCGCGCCGCCAGCGGTGCGCCGACGTCGTGCAGGAGGGCCGCCACGACGAGCTCGTCCCGAGCGCCGTCCAGTCGCGCGCGGTCGGCGGTCCCGAGCGCGTGGTCTAGCCACGTCCCGCCGCCGACGGAGGGCTCGCGGCCGACCGAGACCAACCATCCGATCAGCTCGTCCACGAAGGCGCGGGCGTCGCCGGTCCAGCGCGGCGTCCAGCGCACCTGGCGCGCCGCGACGGCCGTCGAGCCGCGCGCCGCCCCATAGGGCCCGTCGGTGCGGGAGCCCCCCGTGTGATCCGTCGCCGGGCCGCGGGGCGCCGCGCTCGGCCTGCGGCCCCCGGCCCCGTTCGAAGCGTGCATGTCCACGACTTGTCTATTCGGCGTAGCGGCGCCCGTTTCTCCCCGAGTCGTGTACGAAGATTGCACGAAGGGCCGGTGAGTCCGCTGCTCAGGACTCCTCGCGCCGCCGCTCGCGCGCGCGATCGGCCGCCTGGTGCCGGATGATCTCACCCTCGACCATGTAGACGACGTCCTCGGCGATGTTCGTCGCGTGGTCCGCGATGCGCTCGAGGTAGCGCCCCACCGAGAGCAGGCGCTGGGCGGTCTCCGGCTCGCTCGCCATGCGCGCTCCGAGTGCGGGGAACGTCTCTGCGTAGCAGGCGTCGACCACCGAGTCGCGCTCCACGACACTGCGCGCTCGCGTCGGGTCCTTGTTGACGAAGCTGTTCAGGGCGTCCTCCAGCATCTCCCGCGCGAGCGCGGCCATGCGAGGTAGGCGCGGGTCGATCTGGACCGGCGGATAGTCGATGAGCTCCAGGGTTCGCTCACAGATGTTGGCTGCGAGATCGCCCGAACGCTCGAGGTCGGTCACCAGCTTCAAGCTGGTGGTGATGAATCGCAGATCGCTGGCCACCGGTTGGCGCCGCGCGAGCAGCCTGAGGCAGCGATGGTCGATGTCGAGCTCGAGCTGGTCGACCTCCTGATCGATCAGCATCGTGCGGCGTGCCAAGTTCGCATCCCGGGAGTCGAACGCCTGCATGGCGGTGTCCACCATGGCCTCCACCTTGGAGCCCATGTGCAGAATGCTGTCTCTCAGCTCTCTGAGCTCGCGCTCGTACTCTCGATCGGTGTGCCGATTCATGTCGTCACCTTGGCGTTTGGGCTGCACCCGTGGTTTGCAGCCTGCTTGGGAAGCCTCGTCGATGCCGCGCGGAATGTGCCTCGCGCTGAACCAGTTACGACCCGCAGCGCCCCGCTGGCGCCCAAGGTCAACCGAAGCGGCCGGTGATGTAGTCTTCCGTCTTCTGCTGCTTCGGACGCGTGAAGATCACGTCGGTCTCGTCGTATTCGATCAGCTCGCCCATGTAGAAGAACGCGGTGGTGTCCGCTACGCGAGCCGCCTGTTGCATGTTGTGCGTCACGATGACGATCGTGTACTGCGACCGCAGCTCGTGGATCAGCTCTTCCACGCGCGCGGTGGCGATGGGATCGAGCGCCGAGCACGGCTCGTCCATCAGCAGGATTTCCGGCTCGAGGGCCAGGCTGCGAGCGATGCACAGGCGCTGTTGCTGGCCTCCCGAGAGGCTGGTCCCCGAGCGATCCAAGCCGTCCTTTACCTCGTCCCACAGCGCCACCTGGCGCAGGCGCTTCTCCACTTCCTCGGCGGAGTTCTTCACCCGTGCGCCGTTCAGCTTGAGGCCCGCGAGGACGTTGTCGCGAATGGTCATGGTGGGGAACGGGTTGGGCTTCTGGAACACCATGCCCACCCGGCGCCGCACCAGCACTGGATCCACATTGGACGCGTAGATGTCCTGGCCATCCAGCAGTACGCGGCCCTGAACGGTGGCGCCGGGCACGACCTCGTGCATGCGGTTGAGGCAGCGGACGAACGTGGACTTGCCGCAACCCGATGGGCCAATCACTGCGGTCACGCTGCGACCCTGGATCGGGAGACTGATGCCCTTGAGCACCTCGGTCTTGCCGAACAGAGCGCGCAACCCCTCGGCGGACAGCTTCACTTCATGCTGCCTCGCGTCCGCAGGTGCAGGCGCTTCCGAGGCCTTCTCATCGCGGGCACCGCTGCTCACTGCGCTGCTGACTCGTGGATGGGAGATGGATGCTGATTCTAGGCTCATCGCGTTTTCACCCGGTGACGCACCGTCAGGCGCGCTGTCACGTTGAGGATCAGGATGAAGACCACCAGCATCAGCGCAGCGGCCCAGGCTTGACGGTGCCAGTCTTCGAATGGGGACACGGCATAGGTGTAGATCTGAACCGGAAGTGACGCGACCGGTTGGTCGATACCGTCGTTCCAGAACCGATTCGAGAGCGCAGTGAACAGCAGCGGTGCCGTCTCCCCCGCGACTCGAGCCACGGACAACATGATCCCGGTGACGATCCCAGGTAGTGCCGTGCGGAAAACGATCTTGAGCGTGACCCGCCAGCGAGGCAGCCCGAGCCCCAGGCCCGCTTCGCGCAGCTGGACAGGCACCAAGCGCATCAGTTCTTCGGTCGTGCGTGTCACCGTGGGCAGCATCAGCACCGCCAGCGCGACCGCGCCGGCGACCATGCTGAAGCGCTTCATCGTCAGCACGAAGATGCCGTAGACGAACACCCCGACGGTGATCGACGGCACGCCCGCGAGCACATCCGCGCTGAAGCGCACCACCCGGGAGAATTTGCTCTCGCGGAACTCCGCCAGGTAGATCCCCGCCATCGCCCCAGGCGGGATCCCGAACAAGCAGGACAGGCCCACCAGCTCCAGGGTGCCGACGATGGCGTTGGCCATGCCGCCACCCTCTTCGCCTACCGGCTTGGGGAGCTCGGTGAAGAACGCCAGGTTGACGCCGCCGATCCCCCTTACCGTGAGGTAATAGAGCACGCTGAAGAGCGGGACCAGGGCGAGCAGCGTGAAGGCAACGCAGATGCCCCGCACGAGCAGGTCCTTGATCTTTCGCGCCTTGTAGGTGGCGTCGTTCACGGTCAAGCCGGTGCCGCTCATCGCGCCCCCTTCGCTTCGTTCCGCGCGACCTGCCAGACCAGGAGCCGAGCGATGATGTTCAGCAGCAGCGTCACTCCGAACAGCAGGAACGCGATCTCGGCGAGGGCGGCGAGGTGAACGTCTGCGGTCGCCTCGGTGAACTCGTTCGCGATGACGCTCGCCATGGTGTACGACGGCGCGAAGAGTGAGCTGCTGATCTCCGGTCGGTTCCCGATCAGCATCGTGATCGCCATGGTCTCGCCGAGGGCGCGCCCGAGGCCCAGGATGATGGCCCCCACCAGGCCGGAGCGGGCGTAGGGTAGTACGCCTACCCGCACCACTTCCCAGCGCGTCGCGCCCAGGGCCGTCGCCCCTTCGCGCAGGTTCATGGGCACCGCCTGCAGTACCTCTCGGCTCACGCTGGAGATCGTGGGCAAGATCATGATGGCCAGGATGAGCCCACCGCTGAGCATTCCGAAGCCTTGGTTGGGGCCCGAGAAGAGCGGCAAGAAGCCGAGCGTCTTGCGCAGCGCGGGCTCGACGGTCTGCGCCATCATCGGAGCCAGCACGAAGATCCCCCAGAGCCCGTAGACCACCGAAGGCACCGCCGCGAGCAGCTCGACCAGGAATCCAACCGGCTTGCGCAGCCACATCGGCGCGAGCTCAGACAGATAGATGGCGATGCCGAGCGCCACCGGGACCGCGATGAACAGCGCGAGCAGCGACGACACCACGGTGCCGAAGATGAAGGGGAGCGCGCCGAACTGCTCGTTTACCGGATCCCACTCGCGGCTGATGATGAAGCGCCACCCGAACTCCTTGAAGGAGGCCGTAGACGCCTGACCCATCTCGTAGGCCATCGCGAGGAGCAGCACGATGACTAGCAGCGCGAAGAACCTGGAGGCGCCGCGGAACACGGTGTCTCCAGGGTTGCTCTTCGATCCAAGCCAAGGCAACCAGCGCGGCGGCTTGCGGACGATGGCTGTCGCTCTTGCCTCAGACACGGACTCGACCTCTGGCTAGATTGTTTCCTCGCGGCGATGCTCAGGGCAGCAGTGTCTTGGCACCGGCCTTGAGAGTCTTCAAGCGAGCCTCGACCTGCTTGACCACCGCGTCAGGGAGCGGTGCGTAGTGGAGCGCGCCAGCCATTTTCTGGCCGTCGTGGATTGCCCACCAGATGAACTTCGCCAGGGCCTCACCCTTGGTCGTGTCCTTGGTGTCTTCGTAGACCAACAAGTAGCTGTAGGAGGAGATGGGGTAGGCGCCCTTGCCGGGGCTGTCGGTGATGGAGGTGGTGAGGCTATCGGGGAGAGCTTCACCAGCGGCCGCGGCGGTGATGGCGTCGATCGAGGGCTTGAGGAATTCACCGCTCTTGTTCTTGAGCGCCGCGACCTCGAGCTTGCTCGTGATGGCGTAGGCCAGCTCGACGTAACCGATGGCGCCCTTCGTGGTCTTCACCTGACCTGTCACGCCTTCGTTACCCTTGGCGCCGAGGCCCTTGGGCCACTTCAGGCTCTTGCCAACGCCGACCTTGTCTTTCCAGTCGCTGGACACCTTGGCCAGGTAGTCACTGAAGACCGACGTCGTGCCGCTGCCATCGCTGCGGTACACCACCGTGATGTCTTGATCAGGGAGCGTTAAGCCGTCGTTGGTCTCGGCGATCTTGGCATCGTTCCACTTGGTGATGTTGCCCAGGTAGATCCCCGCAAGCGCCTCGGAAGACAGCTTGAGATCCTTCAAGCCCTCGAGGTTGTAGGCTACCGCAACGCCGCCAAGCGTCGCGGGGATGTGATGCAGGGTGTGTGGCGCCTTCTTCATCTCCGAGTCGCTCATCGGAGCGTCGCTCGCGCCAAAGTCCACCGTACCCGCGAGGATCTGTCGGATGCCACCGCCAGAGCCAATGCTCTGGTAGTTGATCTTCACGTTGGGGTTCTGCTTGTTGTACTCGCTCATCCACTTGGAATAGAGCGGGTACGGAAACGTCGCGCCCGCGCCATTGAGGCTGACGTCGCCGGTGGTGGCGCTTGCCTTTTCACCGCCGCTCTCACCCGACCCCTTGCATCCTGCGAGCAAGAAGGCGACGAGGGCAATGAGCACTGGCGCTAGGGAACGCCGCGAGAACCTGGGAGCTTTGGCTTTCATCTCGCCGGGAGACTTAGCAACGGGAGCCCTGACTCGCTGGGACATTCTGTGACAGCCAAGTGTCACGCAGGAACGGCGCTTGACGCTTGTGTGACAGATGCGTGTCGACGGGGTCCGAAACCGCGCTGCATTGCGGACAAACGCAGCGCGCCCGCGAGTGACGTTTCACCCCCGGGCGCGAGCCGGCGAAGCAATTGGCGGGCCGCTTCAGAGGGACATCTGAAGCTGGACACGTACCTCGTCGCGACCGTGATCGAACCCCGCCGATTCCTCCCAGATGCGGAAGGCGTCAGCCTGCAACTTCAGCAAATGTTGCGCGAAGAAGTAGCCTGCACCGAACCCGACTTCGTTTTCATCCGCGAGGCCGCTGTCGTCGTTCTTCTTGCGCACCTGAGAGTAGCGCGCCGCGACGTCGAAGCTGGTGGTGGGGATCAGATAGCCGAGCTGGGTGGTGAAGCCCCAGCCATTGCTGGCCGGCTCCGCGTCGACGTACGGGTTGCCGGTGTCCGGGTCGATCTCGGTACCCTTGGCGCGCGTTCCATCGCGCCAGGCCACGGCGCCCAGGAAGGTGAGCCCCATGGCCTTGAACATCACGTCTGCGGTGGCGAGCTTGTAGTTGCCCGTCCCGCCGTCGGCCCAGGCACTCCCGCGCACGCCGAGGTTGTTCTGGGCGCGGCTGTGATATCCGTAGGCGGCTCCGATGCTGACCTTCGGCGCGCTGCGCTCGAAGTCACCCTCGCTCAGGTCGTCGAAATCTCCGAGAGGCAAGACCTCCACCCGGGCCACGTAGAGCAGTCCAAAGCTCTGCTGCTGGAAGCTGTTTCGGCCCTCGCCGGTGTAGACGCCGAGGTTGTAGTGCAGCTGCTCGAGCCCGAAGAGCTGCTTGGAGTACACGTCGAGGCCAATGTCTCGGTCCACGGTGAACTGGCTGTTCACGATGCTGCGATCGACGAGCTCGAGCTTGCCGTCACTCATGATTTGCTCTCGCAGAAACGGCACCTTGTACTGGCCGACGCGCAAGCTGAGATCGCTGAGTTGCTCGAACTTCACATACGCGTCGAGCAGGGGCGAGGTACGCGGGCCGGTCGCGCCGGTGCTCACCCCGCGGGGAGCCAGGTCCAGCTGCAGCTCGTACTTGGTCTCCTTGTCGAAGGCGTTGCCCTTGATCGCGAAGCGTGACCGGCGGACCTGAAACCCCAGGGTTGCGTCGGGCTCCTCGCCCTCGGGGTGCTCCTGCTCGATGGTCACCCGGAACTGGTTTCGCAGCCCGATGTTGATCGAGAAGTCGCCGTCGGAGCTGGTTGCGGTGAGCCCCTTTCCGGGCTTGAACTCGACGCCTTCCACCGGCCGGGGCTCCACCGCGGCCTTCTCCGCTTCGGGCTGGAGATCCGAAGGTTGAGCCAGGGCGCTACCGGTCGATAGGCAACCTGCGGTCAGCGTCGCGGCTGCCAGCGCGGCGGCAGCGAAGCGGCGGCGAGGCGCCCCCAAACGAGGGTCGCGGAAACGCGCGACCTCCGCGAGGTTCGACAGGGCGTGACGGGGAGAGAGCGTGAGTCGGGTGAGGCGGGTCATCGGCGGCGGAAGTTAGAGTGTCCCGCCGCGCTTTATGTGACATTCGAGTGAACAAGTAACGGAGTCGAAACGGACAGGTGCCTCGCTGACCTCGGAATGTCACCAGCGCGAAGCTCGAAAGCTCATCCCGCTGTCTATCCACGGTCTTCCAGCAGGCGACTCAGCCGCGCAGGGTTCAGCGGCTTTTCCAGCACCGGCCTGCCCACTCGCGCGAGGAAGTCGGTCACACGCTGGGTGAACGCGCCTCCGCTGCAGAACTGGAGTCGTTCGAGCAGCTCCGGCGCCTCCTGACTCAGCGCCTGGTAGACCGCGGGGCCATCGCAGTCCGGCATCATCAGGTCGCAGAGGATCAAATCGAAGTCTCGGCGCGCTCTGAGCACTCGCAGTCCCTGCTCTCCGCCAAGCGCGACTTCCACGTCGTGGTCCCGCCCCAGCATGCGCTCGTAGGCTCGGAGTAGTAGCGGCTCATCGTCTATGATCAGCAGGCGCAGCCGGCGTGGTGCCCCGGCAGGGGGACGCGAGTGCTGGCCGTCCGTGCGCCTGAGTCCGGTATCCGTGGGGAATATAAGAGTGAAGCGGGCGCCCTTGCCTTTCGCGCTATCCACGGAGATTTCGCCTCCGTGGCGATGAACGATGTCGGCGCACAACGCCAGGCCCAGGCCGGTGCCTTCGCCCGATCCCTTGGTCGTGAAGAAGGGCTCGAACAGGTGTGGGATGTGGGTCGCTGATATACCGCAGCCCGTATCGCTGATGCTCACCTGGATCTGTTTGTCGACCACTTGCGTTTCCACGAGGATTCGATTCAGGCTGGCTTCGCCCTCGCGGATGGACTGAGTCGCGTTGAGGAGCAGGTTCGTGATCACTTGCGTGAGTCGGTCAGCGTGACCCGTGATGTGGGGCAGCGGATTGAGCCGCAGCTCGAGCCGAGCGCGATGTCGGATCTCGTTGCCGGTCATCTTGCACGCGGCCTGTACGACGTCGTTCAAGTCGATCTCATCGATCGCATCCTGGGACATGCGGGAGAAGCCGCGAAGCTCGCGAGTGATCGATGTGATCCGGGAGACGCCTGACTGGCTCTCTCGCACGATCTCCAGGAGCGCCGCCCGTCTCCGGGCATCCAGGGTGAGGCGCTCGAGCTCGTGCTCCAGCGTGTCCAGGTTCGCGCTGATGTACGCCGCGGGGTTGTTGATCTCGTGGGCTACACCGGCGGCGATCTGGCCGATCAGCGCGAGTCGATCGGCGTGGGCGAGCTTGGCCTGGGTCTCCTTGAGCGAGGTGTAGCTACGCTCCAGCTCGGCTTCCCGCGCCACCGTTTCGGATACGTCGCGGATGATGTTCACCATGTAGCGCGCGTCGCCCGCCTGAAAGACGGACACGCTCACGTCGCCCCAGAAGGAGCTGCCGTCCCGCCTACGGAAGCGCCAGCGGGTGCGTCGCGCTGCGCCCCGTTGCTCGAGCTCTTCGCTCAAGGCGCGGGTCTCTACCTCATCCGGGGCGAGCATGCGCCCTGTGAGCTCCGCCCACTCGTGCTCGGCGTAGCCGAACAGCTCCACTGCGGCGCTGTTGACCTCGCGGAAATGTCCGGTATCCCAATCGGCGACCAGGATCGCGTCGGTCGCGGTCTCGAACAGCGCACGGTATGCGGGCTCCCCCTGGGGGCCAGTGATACGTCGCTGTCCTGGAGCATCCAGCTTTACCAGCGAGTTCGTGAGTCGGGCCATACGCTCGAGAACCGGCATGCAGTGCCCGTTGCAAGGGACGGGCCGCCATACACGGGAGATCTCGAGAGCATACGGCCGAACGCCGTGCCCCATGAGGTCCGCCGCACGCTTTGACGCGAAAACGTCGGCGTCGGGCCGCTCGAGCGCCGCGAGGCATCTCAAAACGAGACCGCGGCTGCGGCTGACCTCTGCGGACCCGGCGGATACGCTCCCCCTGCTCGCCTCGAGCGCCCGCCCAATCGGGCACTTGGACTTCGCGCGGCTCGGGCGCCTTTCAATCTCGCAACCCCGCCACACCCAGCAGCTTGCGCACATGCATGTGTGCGCAAGCCCTACCTCGTCGGCTCAGCGCTTGGTGAAGCGCGCAGGCAGGTACTCGAGGCCATTGGTGAAGCTCGAGGGATGGATCCGTGGCTCGCCGGCCAGCTCGAGGTCCTTCACTCGGCTGAGCAGCTGCTTCACGGCTGTTCGTGCCTCCAGGCGAGCGAGGGAGGCGCCAAGACAGAAGTGCTTGCCGTAGCCGAAGCTCAGCGGCGGCTGCTCATTCTGACGCCGGATGTCGAACTTCTGGGGCTCTGGAAAGACGCGGGGGTCGCGATTGGCGGCGGGGTAGAGAATCAGGATCTCGTCACCCTTCTTGATCGTCTTCCCGTACCACTCGTAGTCCTGTGTCGCGGTGCGCCGCATCCGGACGAAGGGGGAGGCGAAGCGAATCATCTCTTCGACGGCGGTGGCCACGGCGTCGCCGTCCTCGAGGTTCTCCGTCAGCCACGCCATCTGGTCCGGGTGCTTCATCAGCTGCCAGAGCCCAATGGAGATTGCGTTCCGCGTCGTTTCGCTGCCGCCCACGAGCAGCAGATTGTGCTCGAACATCAGCATGTCTTCGCTGAGCTTCTCACCGTCCAGCTCTGCGTCGAGCCACACGCTGATCAGGTCGTCGCCACGCTGCTGCTTGCGTTGCTCCAGAATTTCCTCGTGGAATTCTACGAAGTTCGCGAAGGCTTCCTGGACCTCCTCGGTGATGTGGTCAGGGCCCGACCCAGCGTCCATGTAGACGTCGGTCCAGTCGAGTACCTCGTCCATGCGGTCTCGGGGGTAACCCAGCATCTCGCCGATGATGTACATGGGGAGCGGCCGCGCGAACTGTTTGACCAGATCGGCCTCGCCCTTGTCGATGAAGGCGTCGATCAACTCGGTCGCGATCTCGACCGCGCGTTCACCCATGCAGCCCACACGCCGTGGCGTGAAGCCCTTGCTTACCAGGCCGCGCTGCTTCGTGTGCGCGTCGCCATCCTTGTTGATCATGGCTTCTTCCGGCCAGTCGTCGAAGGACAGCTTGGGCACGACGCCTTGGCCAGAGCAGAACAGCTGCGGGTTCTTGGAGACGAAGATCACGTCCTCGTAGCGCGCGACGGACCACAGTTCGCTGACTGGATCCCAGTAGAGCGGCTCCTGTTCACGATGCCACTCGTAGAAGGGTTCCGGGTCGTCCGTGTGAGTAGCCGGGGCCAGCAGATCCGTGTTCTCGAAGCTCATTCTTCCCTCTTGCGTTCACGGGCGAGCCCAGGGCGCTCGTCCTGTTGAGGAAGGGTGAAACACTCCTCGCGACTTGTGGAAGGAATACCTTCGGTTTGTTCAGTCGCCGGGCACTGAAATGTCGCGAGGTCTCGCGGCAGAGACTTTCCCACCCGCAAACCCACGCGCTCAGATCGCGACCAGCACGTAGAGCACGGCGAGGCTGATTTGCATCACCGCGAAGGGCAGCGCGAGGCGCACGAACCGCGCGAAGCCGACGTTCAGCTCGTAGCGCGTCATGATGGTCACGGCGACGACCGTCGAGGCCGATCCGATCGGTGTCAGGTTGCCTCCGAGGTTCGCTCCGAACACCACTGCCCACCACTGGCTCATCGGCGCGTTGCCTGAGGCTCCGAGGATCTTGGCCAGCATCGCCGCCAGCGGGATGTTGTCCGTGACGGCGCTCGCCGCAGCCGAGGAGACGAGGAGCCCTGCGCCACCCAGCTTGGGTCCGAGACCGGTGATCGCCGCCAGGCCCTTTCCGATCCCCTCGAGCACTCGCGCGTGTTCCATCACGTTGATCACGACGAACAAGAACGCAAAGAAGAGCAACAGGTCCCAGTCGAGCGCCTTGTAGAATTTCCCTGCGGTAGATTTGTAGCGGATCAACATGATCACCGCGAAGGCCATCGCGACGTAGCCCATCTCCAGGTCCTTGATCACCGGGAGGATGCTGGTCGTGGCCAGGGTGAGAATGAACGCCACGAACATCGCCGTGGAGAACCAGAAGAAGCCACGGCTCTCGATGCCGTCGTTCTCGTCGAAGCTGTTCACCAAGCGCTGCGCTTCCTTCTTCTCGTCCTCACCCTGCAGCCTGGGGATCTTGAAGAGCTTGGCAGCCATGACCAACGTCAGGGCCGTCGCGACCACGACGTACGGGGCCGCCTTGACGAAGAAATGCATGAACCCGATCTTCGCTGCGTTGCCCACGATGATGTTCGGCACGCTGCTGATCAGCGTGAGCAAGCCTCCCACGTTGGTGAGCAGCCCTTCGACCAGCAAGAAGCCCAGCAGCAGCTGATTGCGCTTGAGCTTCTTCAGTGAAACGGCGGTCAGGGAGCCGATGATCAGCATCGCGGTGACGTTGTTGAGGACGGCGGAAAAGATCACCGTCAGGCTGCCGTAGTAGACGAGCAGCTTGAGTGGATCGCCGCCGGATGCCTTGGTGAGCTTGATGGCGATCCAGGAGAACAGACCGCTCTTGCTGGTCACGTCCACGAACAGGCTCGCCCCGAGGATGATCGCGATCACGCCCCAGTCGATGGCAGGTATGTAGACCGGGAGGCTGATGCGCTCTCCGACCGGGTTATCCATCCAGAAGTGCCCGTCCGCGTCCAGCGGCAGGACCCCCAGCGCATCCCCCAGAAACAGGCTGAGCACGGCGAAGAAGCCGACGATCACCGACTTCTTGGCGTGCAGCTTCTCCTCCAGCGCGAGGCACAGGATCATTGCCGTGAGGATCCCGGCAAAGAGCAGCGTGACTCCCAGACCTGGGGCGTGGTGAGGGGCAGCGTCAGCGTTGGCTAGCAAGAATGAATACGGCATCTGGGTCGTTGGGTCGGGCTCTCGGTGGTCAGCGCAGGGCTAGTTGGAGGCTCAGAGCAGCAAGAGCGGGACGTCGCGGAGCTCGATGGCCAGGGGGTAAGCCAGGCCGTGCATCGCCAGCTGTTCATCGTCTTTCGTGTTCATCACGATCAGATCGACGCCGTGGGCTTCGACCAGCGCGCGGCAGTCCGCCACGTGATGCCCCATGCGAACCTCCTCCTGAACCTGGAGGTCGAGCTGATCCTGCGCCAGGAGCTCCTCGCGGCAGCTCGAGATGTAGTCGTGGGGTTCCTTCAAGAGCTGGCGCTTGATGCTGGTCTCGGCGTCGCTGGTGTCGATGCCCGGGATCTTGGAGATCACGTCGATGTAGCGCTTGAAGGTCGCGTCGTC
>JAUILJ010000151.1 GCA_030433055.1 Polyangia bacterium | reverse complement strand
CTCGGCCTCCGCCTGCTCCCGCTGCTGCTCGGCTTCTGCGCGCTTGGCTTCGAACGTTTCCTCGAGGATGGCGATCTGGTCTGCCATCGACTCCGGATCCGTGGGCGAGTCAGGCTCTGGGGGCAGTTCGGGGACCAGCCCTGGATCTTGCCCCGCGTCCTGCAACAGGTTGCGCGTCCGCTCTAGCTCCTCCGCTGCACGCTTTCGGGCTGCCTGGAGCCTGAAGTTGGGGGAGGCTTCGTCGTCGGCGAAGACGCCGGCCGCGAGCTTGCCGGGCATCAGATCGCTCTCCCGCAGCAGCGCGAGGTGCCCAGTGTTGGGAGCCTCGCGTGTGCTCAGGACGGCGGCGTAGTGCTCCGTCGGCTTGGGTGAGGAGAGCAGCTCCGCGCCAATCAGCACGGCTTCCAGATCCTCGGCGTCGTCTTCCTCGACCTCGGTCGCCGCGCGGAAGATCAGGGCCCCGAGCAGGCGATGGGGAAACAGCAGGACGGTATCCAGGCGCGTGTGGAGCTCTTCCAGCTCGGGTGCGCCGCGCCGACGCACGAAGCAGCGGCCCGCCGTGCCCGGAAGCTGCCCCTTCAGCAGCGGGAGGTCGGGGCACAGGTACTCCAGCTCGAAGGCTTCGTCGCCTCTGAAGTAGCCTTCCGGGAGGATCTGCTTCGGGCTTGGAGCTACGTTGAAAAAGCCCCAGTCCATGTCCGCTGCGAAGCCCGGGGCGCGGTGTCGCAACCAGGCGTCGTCGAAGGTCCCCAGCAGCTTCATGCGCTCGAGGTTGTCGAACGCCAGCGCCCTGAAGCTCGCCGGCGGCGGGTGAGCGCTTGGCGAGCGCAGGAGCTCATCCGGCTCTTCGACATTCGGCAGCGGTCGGAAGTGGTGTTCGTGTTCTCTCGGTACGTGACCCTTACCGCGGGGATTCGATGCAAGGTGCTCGCCGCCAAAGGCGTTCTCCCAGCTGAGGGGCATGCGCTCGAACGGCGTGGCTTCGGTCGCCTTGCCGTCCTTCCAGTAGCGATCTCCCGCGACGTAGAGGCTGCGTCGCTGGTCTCCAACGCGAGCGCTCACTCGGCATCCGGTGACAGCTTCTGGTGGGCACGCGACGCCGTACACCAGGAACTCTCCGCGGCGCTTCGGCATCCCCAGATCGAGGACGTCGTCCGGGAGCTCTTCGGATGCGACCTCCCAGAGCTCCTTTTCCAGGGGGAACTCGCCACTGTCCAGTCGGAACGGCAGCAGCAGAGAGAACGCCCAGTACGACTTGCCGTCGTTCTGAAAGCCCTTCTGGATCAGGCCCAGGCTGAGCGGCTTGTGGACCTTCACTTGAAGATGTCCGTCACCGTGTCGCGGATCTTGGCGACTCCGTCGCTGAGGCTCACCGCGTCGTTCTCGCTCTTCGCGAAGGTGCGATCGATCTTGAAACCCGTCGCGGAGATCTCGAAGGCGGAGATAGAGATCCCCAGCAGCGCGAGATTGATCTCGGCGGCCAGGGCGATGTTCACCTTCAAGCCGACGTGCAGGATGGTCTTCGCGGCGCCCTCGCAGCTCAGGCTGCCACCCATGACGATGTCTACGGCCTGCCCCAGCTCCACGTTGAGACGACCCCCGAGGCCAATCTCCAGGGCGTTGCCGACGCGCAGCTCGTGAGTGTCCGAGAAGAAGTTGGAGTTCACGGCACCCATGAAGTTCTCGTTCTTCAGGCCGAAGAAGTTCTCGTTCTTGGCGCCGAGGAACGTCTCACTCACCACGGCGTAGGACATCGCGACGACGTCGCCGTAGAAGTTTTCGTTCACGAGGCCCATCGAGTTGGAGTTGAGGATGCCGAAGAAGTTTTCGTTCTTCGCCCCCAGGTAGCTCTCGCTCGAAGCTCCCACATAGGTCTCGATGGTGTCGTTCTTGTGGGTGACGTCGTAGTCCCCCTTCACCTCGAGGGTGTAGTCGTCGTGGACGGTTCCATCGAACTCGCCGTGCACGGTCCAGTCGACATCCCCGAGGATCTTCGTCTTCTCGTCGCCATGGACCAGCTTCGAACGATCTCCCCCGACGGTGTAGGTCAACGAGCCTCCCACCTTGACGTCACGGTCGCTCCCGACGTTGAGCAAGTTGGTGCCGTCAGTGGTCTCCACGAGGTTGTACTCCGCGTCGCCAAAGCTCTTCGCGGTGCCCTGATAGAGTTCGGTGTTCTGCGCGGGAGTCTTCAGCTGGATATGCTGAGCGCCCGCGGCGTCTTCCAGCTCGAAGTGATTGTCCCCTCCGGTGTGCAAGACATTCAGCGTCCGGTTGCTGCTGGTGACGGGGCTCGGCGTGACAGCGTTGGGCACCGCCCCGGCGATCAGCGGGCGGTCTGGATCGCCATCGAGGAACACCAGCATCACCTCGGTGCCCTTGCGCAGGGGGAGGTGAAAGCCCTCGGGGTTTCCAGCCGATGGTTGCAGCATGCGCACTCGCATCGAGGCGCTGCCATCGGGCTTGCGCTCTTCGTCGTGCAGGAGCCGAACGAGGTAGCGCCCCTGGTCGTCGAGCTGAGCGTAGTCCTCGTCCACCGGACCGTCGATCACGGCGCTGCGGATCCCATGGATGCGCGGGACCGCTGTCGTGGGCTCCAGCCGGTAGTTCGCGTGCGCGCGGATCGCTCGAAAGCTCGCTGCGTACGCGTCCGAGATCTGCTGAACACCCGGTATACTCCACACTTCTGCCAGGCTGCAGGCCTGGCTACCCCGATGCTGTACTCGCGTGACGTAGTAGGCGCAGTCGAAATCCGGATGGGGATGCCCGTCCAGGCGGAAGCGCCGCCCGGCCGACAGCAGCGGAGCGTTCGTAGCTCCAGCGTAGGTGTGTTTCCGTACGTGATCGATCTGTGCGACGAGCTTCGCTCGAGCCTCGACGGCCGTCGCGTCCACCGAGTCCTCAGCGGACCTCGCGATGGCGACCCCCGTGCCCTGGGCAGCGTCGAGCTCTGACCCCGAATCGGCAGCTTCAGACTGGGTCTTGCTCTGGGTACCGGCCTCGGGCTGGGCGAGTGGCGTCTGATGATCGTAGATGCTCACGGCGATGGCGCCGACGCCCATCCGAGTGGAGCTACGCAGCTGGGAAACGCCCCACGGATGAGCACCGTGACCCACGCCATAGCGAAGTTCACCGACGTCGAGCTCCTCGTTGTCGGGTGTTCCCGAGACCACGACGATCCGCTCGGGATCCCCCGTCTGGTCGAAGTAGTAGTGCAGCCCCACGCGTTCGAGCCAGCGCGTGATGAAGTCGAGATCACTCTCCTCGAACTGGGTGATCTGACCGTAGCGCGTGAGCGGGTCGCTGGGCAGCTCGTACTGATTCGGGGTGAAACGGAGGTGCCCGAACATTTTCTTCAGCAGCTCGGGCACGGTGACGTCCACGAACACCCGGGTGTGCTTGCTCAGCGCGGCCCGGCTGAGCTGGGGCTCCAGCCGGGCGACACACAACGACTGCGTGGGGTAGACCTCGACCAGGCCGGCTTCGCTCACGACGCCGTGAAACTGGAGCGAGTCGAAATCGCTACAATCCGTAGTCAGCTTGGCGGCCTTGCCCACGAGCTTGGCTGGGTCGAGGTGCTGGGAGTTTTCTACGAGGAAATAGATCTCGAACCAGTAGGGACGGCCGAGCTGTTCTTCGCCGTGGTAGCTGACCAGCCGCAGGTCGGCGGCAGCCTCGCTCTCGAAGCTGTGGGTGATGCCTGCGGACGAAGGGCGGCCGGGGGAAGGTTGGGCTGATCCGGTCACGCTTCGTGCCCCTTGTAGATGTGATGCCAGTGCCGCATCGCGGCGTCATACAGCTTGCGCCACTCTGCGAGCTCGTCGTTGTTGTCCACCAGGCGCTCACGCCAGCGGTCGAGCAGGTCGAGCCGGTCGGCTTCGCTCTGGATACCGTATTTCATTCGCACCTGCTCCCGCGCGTGCTCTGGGCACTGATTGTATTCGGCGCAGAGGTTGGAGAACTCGAACAACGAGAGCCCCGAGGTCTCACCCCCGAACGTCGGCTCCGCAACCTGCGCTTCAGCCTGCGGTTCAGCTTGCGGGGCGGCTACATGGAGCGGCTCGCTCGGTTCCGATGTTGCCGCGGGGAAGTGACCCTGGGGTACTTGCAGCGTGACGTTCAGCGGAGCGTCATGGGGTGCGGCGCTTGGGCTGGACGGGGAGACCTGGGTCGACTCGAAGCGAGCACGGGCCGCCTGGGATCGGCGACGCGCCTGCGCCGCGACATCCTCTGCGGCGACATCCTCGGTGCCCGCGCCGCGGTTGGTTGCGTCGGGCAGGGGCGCGGCCTCGGGGAACGCCGCGGCTGGCCTCGGCACGGTGCGGGGTGGGGCTGGAGCGGGCTGCCTGGGCCCGCGGTCCCCAGGGCTCGACGCTGGATCGGCGCCGTGAGGAACGACGTGGATCCGCGGCAAGCGCGCGCTCAAGATCTCCAGGAACTGCACCGGGTCGATGTCGCGCAGGCGCACCGAGCGGGCTGGCCCCGCGCCTCCAATCGGTTTGTCGGCGTCCAGCGGCAGGTCCGCCACGGCGGGCTTGCGCTTCTTGAGTGTCCGCCGCAGCTCTCCGAAGATGTCGTCGAACTCCGGTGTCGCTTCACCCCGCTTCACGGCTCTCGCCAGCTGAGCTTCGGCGCGCTTGGCATAGTCGGGCCAGGCGGCGGGGTCGAAGTCCAGGCGCTCGAGCACCTCGGCGTGTGTATCTTTGGGGAAATACCTCAGGTGGGCCAGGAGCGTCGCGTAGGTCGCGAGCGAAACGGTGCTTGAAGGCTCTCCACGCAAAACGCTACGAGGGTAGCTGATGAGCGCGGAGCCGAGTCAACATCCATCGCTTCGGCGGCGAGGAATTTAGCCGCCCGCTGGCCGCCGAGCGCTGCTCTCCTACCGGGGTTTGTGGCTCAGCGACGCTTGGCCCGCGGCACAGAACGGCGAAGTGGATGCCGTGGGCGACCGCTCGAAGCGGCTCCAGACGCTCGAAGCGCTCGAGCGCGGCGACCTGGAGCTGGCAGGCCGGGTCAATCGCCCATGAGCGGACCAAGTGTGCTGCCAAAGGCCCAGCCATCGGCCTCATCCGTATGGATTTGCCAGTCAAAGGCGCCGCGGATGGTCGGATGATTGGAACGGATCTGGTTCCAGACCTGGACCACCTCCTGGATGGTCATGTAGTTCGTCGCGTCGGCGACGCCAAAGCCGACGGCCACGTGGGTCGGCCCGAGCAGTGACACCCACTCGTCGACGCTGTTGACGACGTAGTCTGGATCATCCAGCCCCGGGCCGTCGTAGTACTGGGGGGCGCAGTAGTCGATGGCACTGGCCTGTACCATCGCCACGCAGAAGTCCTTGTCGCGCTGGCGCCACGGGGCTGGCGGGGAGGTGATGAGGAAGCCGGGATAGCGCGCCTTCAGCGTCTGGCTGATCCAGATCATCTCCTCGGTGTCGGGCTCTTGATCGGCCTCGAAGGTGTTCCAGTCGAGACCGTCGACGCCGCCCAGATCGTCGTAGATGGCCACGACGCTATCGACGAACGCCTGAGACTTGCTGCGCTGGGGGAAGCTCATGCCGGCGCCAGCGCCGCCCACGGTGAGGATGATCTTGCGCCCCTGCATGCTGCGCGCATACGCGATGTCTGCCACCAGGTTCGTGGCCGCACCGCGGTCGTCTCCAGGTGAGGACCAGTAGACCGCGCCTGTGGTGCCCGGCGGGCCGCCCACCGGTTGAGCGTGGAACAGGTAGATCAGGTTGTAGCTCGGATGGATGTCGGAGATGCGCACGGGGGCCTTGGTCCAGTTGGGCCAGTAGCCGCCCAGTATCTTTGCGGAGCCGTCCGAGCCGCCCGCTCCTGCGTCGCCCCCCGTCGCCGCACCGCCGGCTGCGGCGCCGCCCGCAGCTTCTCCACCGGAAGAGGCGCCACCGGCTCCGCCATCGCTCGAGCCCCCCGAGCTTGCCCCCGACCCGCCCTGGGCGTTCGCACCTCCTGACGTCGTGGCGCCTCCGGTCGCTGTGCCTCCTTCGGTCGCTGTGCCTCCTCCGGTCGCTGCTCCGGCTTGGCTCCCCGAGGAACCACCGCTACCCGGGGTGCTCGAGCCGGTGTCGCTGCACCCAGTGACCGTGGGTGCGGAGATCACCAAGAGTGCGCTGAGAGCGAGGAGACTACCGAAGGCCGGAGAAGACGTGAGTCGCATCTTCTCAGTGTGCAGCGCAGCGCGCCCGTTTCGTTGTTCGAAATCCTTCTGTTTCGTTGCCCACACCCGCGTTCCGGCGGTTTGCTGGACACTAACTCGCCAGGAACCTCTGAGGGTTGGGCTATGCTCCACGCGTGTCGGTGAAGTCTGTCGTCGAGAGCTTGCTAGCAACCGGTGTGCTGAGCCGGGGGCCAGATCTGGCGGAAGCAGACTTCGCGGCTGCCGAAGCGATCTTGGGACGCGAACTCCCAGCAGACCTGCGGGAGTTCTACGCCGCCATCGGCAACGGCGCCGGTATCTTCCTCCCGTTGCTCACAGGGCTCGAGCGTGAGGTATTCCTTCGCGAAGACTTCGACAACTCTGGCGACTGGTTCGCAGCAACACGGGAGGCGCGAGACTCCGCCGTGGGCTTTGCGGTCTCTCACGCCGAGGCTCCCGAGGACTATCCTCACCCCCACGGCCTGCTCTATATCGCTGACTATGGCTGCGCGATCTACTTCGGAGTCGATCTGAACCATCCCGAGCTGCGAGTGATCGAAATCGAGGGCTCCGAAGAGTCCGATGATCCCGCGGCAGAAGCGGCGGAGCTTGGCATCACGCTGGCCTACGGCCCTGACCAGGTTCAGCACGACAAGCTTCACTGGTTCGCCGAGGCAGCTGAGTCGCTCGAGAGCTGGCTCGAGCGACTGCGGCGTGGAGGGAGCCATATCCGTGCGGGAGCATCCGAGGTGGGGCGCTAGCCACTGCGCCGTGCGGCAACGATGGCTCGGACTACGATGATGTGTTGGCGCGTGCAGGTAGCGGTTCCGCGGGAGGTACGCGGCTGACCGAGCCGCGCGTCAGAACGGAAGGGGCCCACGTGGCACGGGCGTTGCTCCACGTTCGGGGAGGAGACACTGATGAAGGTCGCTTCCAAGTTGAGCGTCCTGGCGCTCTGCCTGGCCGCGTGTAATTCGCCGGAGGTCCCCACGTCCGTAGGTGGGCCTCACGAGAGCGCATCCGCTCGCCCAACCGAAGTACCGCTGACGCCCACGGTGCGCACGACCAAGCCGGATGCTGCCATTCCCTATCGCGCCCCAGCCGTGTTGCCCGATGCAGGGCAGCCAGATGGGTCGTTCGACGCTGGCCTGGGTGTCGATCCGTCGAGACGCTGAGCGGGTGTGACGGTGCCGCGCTCGCGGGTCGAAGTGGCGGATGTGCGCGTGCCGCCACACCGCGATCGATTGCCTCCACAGCGCTCAGCTGGGCACGACCGTTGCAGACTATTTACGTGCGCCGAGTCGGCGCATTGGAGGAGAACATGGCACATCGAGTCCCCAACTTCACCGGTAGCCGTAGCGAGCATGCGGACCGGGCGACGCTCAGCCAACAGTTCAATGGCAGCCGACAACTCCCGCGCGCTGGATCCAGCGCGCTGGTGCTCACCGGGATCTTCAGGACACTCATCTCGGAGCATCGAGATCTCCTCGGGGTCCTCACTCGCCTCGCCAACACGTCGGACCCGAGCCTCCGATCGGAGCTCTTTCCGCAGCTGCGCGAGCAACTCGTCTCGCATGAGCGTGGGGAGATGAGTGTGCTGTACCCTTCGCTGCGGGCCCACGGACTCACCTACGGCGTGGCGGAGCGACACGACACTTCGGCGCGAAAGCTGGAGGTGGTCGTCGGCTGCCTATCTGGCTACTCGTTTGACAACCCAGAATGGGCGGAGACCACGCAAACGCTGCTCCAGATCGTTCAGGAGCACGTCGACGAGGAAGAACATCAGTTCTTCGCGCTCGCGCAGGAAGCCCTGGGTCGGAAGCGCACCGAGGACCTGGACGAGCGCTACCGCGCGCGCCGCGTCAGCTAGTGGTAGGTGCAGCTCTTGGTGCCCGGTAGCTGTCCCTCGAGCGCTTCGCATCCGGTCAGCTCGAAGGGCGCAGCTTCCTGTCCCGCGTAGACCATCTGAGGGCACTCTGCCTGGGTCTTGCAGAGCCGCGGCCCAAGCACCGCGGACAGCGGGTGACACGGGGAGTGGCCGCAGGAGTACTCCTGATAGTAGGCGGAGCCCGTGGTGTTGAAGCACTCGAATCCAGCGCCGCAGTCTGCTCCGCTGAGGCACCAGTAGAGGCTGCGGGTGGTTGCCGCGGTGGTGGCGCTTGCTCCCTGGCAGCTCGCGCTGTCTTTGACGCAGCTGCCGGTCTTGTGCGCTGGATCCCAGCAGCAGCCTTCTCCCAGGGCGCACACTTTATCTCCGCACGGAATTCCTGGCTTGCTGGCGGGGCAAAAGCCGGGGGCAGGTCCGGCGACCGCTTCCGGCGCCGCCTCGGCTGGTGCGTCCGGCGGCTGAGCGCATGCTCCGGACGCGCAGCTCCCACCCGTCACGCAGACTTCTTCGCTCAGCGCGCCGAACGAGCCGCAGCCGCCCGCGCTGCAGCTCCAGCGTCCGCTGATGGTGCACTGCTCGTCCACCTGCGAGTCGCGGCAACAGCTGGCGCCGCCTCGGCAATCAGCGGATTCATCGCACTCGCGCACCGTGCCGCCCCCGCAAGCAGCCGACGCCGCGCCGTCCGACTCGGCGGCGCCGGACTTCGCGACGCAGCGCCCGCTCTGGGCTTCGTCGTCGAAGCAGCAGACCTGGGTCTCCAGATCACACTGTGTGGCGCCGCACAGGACCTTGCCGGGTGTTTGCCCCCCGGCCGCTGCGGCACCAGAGCTTGGCGCTGCCGTGTTGCCCGGGGCCGGCGTGGGGACCGTCACTGGACCGGGAGGCGGGTGCGCGGTGCACATCAAGCCGAAGCCAGCCACGCTGCCGATCAGGGCGGCGCGGACCCACGTCGTGCTGCTCGAGGCGCGTACTCGCTGAGGATGATCGTGCACGACTCGTGATACCCCGAAAAGTGCATGCTTGGGGGAGTGAACGCCTAGCGGCTGAGTGCGCAGCGGACTCCGATGCCGATCGATCCCTTATCGTTGAGCTGCGCGTTGCGCTCGGCGGCGCGGGCGGTGATCTGTGGGCCGGTCCAGGCGCCGCCCCTGCGCGCGAACCAGCCGTTGCTGTTCTCGGTGCAGAGTGGATCGCTCAGGGCCAGGCTCTGCCAGCAGCTCTCGGTGTAGTCGGCGTACAGGTCCTCGACCCACTCGGATAGGTTCCCGCCGAGGTTTCGTAGCCCGATGTCGGTCTGGTCCAGCGTGGTGTCACCTCGAACCGGACCTGGGGCGAGCCGACCGGTCTCGGTCTCGCGGCACTCCGAGTAGGGCGCGTACGTGCCGTCCGTGAGGTCCAGCGGGTTGCGCGCCAGGACCCCGTAGTGGCAGACGTCCTGATCGTCGCCCCACGGATATAGCGTTTCCCGTGTACGGTTGCCCGCGGCGAACTCGAACTCGGCTTCCGTGGGCAGGCGCTTGCCCTGGGCCTCGCACACGGCGCGGGCCTGATCCCGATCCAGGCAGTTGACGGGCAGCTCGCGGCTGGCCGGGTCGTTGGGGTCGTAGGTGCAATAGTAGCGCGGTGACGTCGGGTTCGCGAAGTGCAGCGTAGGCAGGGAGAGGTTGAACTCCGCGGCGACATCCAGGTACTCGCCCACCGTCATCTCGTCCTTGTCCAGGGCGTACGGAGACAGAGCGACCAGAGGCTCCGCGTCGAGATCGTCCGAGATCAGCGAGGTCGTCGGAGCGCCCATCAGGAACGTTCCACCGGGGACGCACAGCATATCCTCGGGGATCGGCGCCTGGCACGGCAACGCTCCCGCACCGGACCAGCTACCTGGCAGCGGGACGCCCGAGGGCGCCTCCCCGAGGACGGGGAGCGCTGCGTAGTCGCCCGAGCCCGGATCGCAGCTCAGGCCTTCGTCAATCAGCACCGGGACGCCGAAGCAGGTCATGGACAGCTGCAGGTGGACCGGAGTGTTGCCCTGGGGCGCCTTCAAGATCCCGGCGGCGTCGATCACTCGGCTCGACGTCGGGAGGCCGTCGTTTCCGGCGGATTCCGTCCGGTAGAGCCGGGCGCGCACGATCAGGTCGCGCCCAGCCGGCTCTGGAGGTACCACGCCAAACGACGCTGGCCACTCGTTGGGAATGCCCAGCAGGCGCCTGCAGCCGCCGCACGCGGGCGATCCATCGGCCTCCAGGATCTCGATCACCAGCCGATCGCCGAACTGCGGCACTGAAGCGTCCGTGCTCAACGACACCACCCACTGGTCGCGAACCTCGCCCTCGCTCTCTCCGCATGCCCCGAGGAGCAGGGGGAGTGCGCACGCGAACCACGCTCGCTTGCTCATTCGCCGCCCTTTCCGTCAGGATATGCGCAGCGCGCGCCCATGGTGCTCGACCAGGTGTTCTTGCTCCAGTCGCTGCGGATCGCCGCCGCGGCCAGCTTCGGCCCCGTGCTGAAATTGCCCCCGCGCATCGCGATCAAGCCGCCCTCCCCGGCGCACAATGGGTCGCGGGCGATCCCCTCGGTGCTCCAGCACGGGTCGTCGAAGGGACGCGCGGCGTCCAGCAGGAGCTCGCTCAGGCTGCCTCCCAGATCCAGTACGCCGTCCCGGGAGACATCTCCGAGCCCGTTGCACGCGTCGCTCGCCGGGTGAGACCCGGCGGGCTCGAGCCCCTCCTCCGCCTCGCACAGCAGCGGCACTCCCGGCAGCGAGGCGCGGGAGATGCTGGCGACACAGCACTCGACGTCCTGGTCTCCCCAGGGATACAACCGAGCCTCGCCGCGACCCCGAGCGGCGTGCGCCCACTGCGCTTCTGTCGGGAGGTCTCCGCCGTCGTGCTGGCAGATCTCGCGCAGGGTTCGCCAGTAGGTACAGTTGAGCGGAAAGTCGTCGAACCCACCGTCGTCGACGCTGCGGAACGCGCACTCGCCGCGCAGAGCGTCGGCGTCGATGCGGGTGAATGGAGGCTCCTCGGGAGTGCCTGCGTCCAGCGCGAAGCGGCGGTACCTGGCCACGGTGATCTCACTGGAGTCGAGCCAGAATGGCGAGAGGATCACGGGGGTGAGGGGGGCCGCATCCATGAAAGAGCCCAGCCCGACGTAGCTGGCGTCTCCCAGCACGCTGAAGCCGCCGGGGATGCA
This sequence comes from Polyangia bacterium, assembly GCA_030433055.1. Classification (GTDB taxonomy): domain Bacteria; phylum Myxococcota_A; class Polyangia; order Polyangiales; family Polyangiaceae; genus JAHBVY01. Next base: position 895 of record JAUILJ010000151.1, on the reverse strand, counting down.
ACGGGCGTCGGGAGTCGGAGGGTCGCCCTGACAGGGCACGCTGCGCGCCGCCGCCCAAGTGCCTACGAGGGTCTTGCCGGTCGTCTGGCGCTCGATACCGTCCGTTGCGCTGCCGTGGGGATTCGAGGCGTCGATACAGGTCGTGGGTGTGCTGCCGAAGGTCGAACGCACGCCGAGGCAGTCGCCCCGTAGCACGACCCGTACCTTGCTTACGTCGGAGGTGGGGAACTGGAGGTCGACGACGCGATCGATCGTGACTCGCGGCTCGGGTTCGAGGCTGGGCACGCCGTTCAGCTCGCCTCGCGTCGCGTCGCGGCCACGGAACAGCCGCATGCGGGAGCGCACTCGGGAGCCCTGCTCGGGGGGCAGCGCGCCGAACGAGATGGGCCAGTCGTCGGGAGTCGGCGCCACGACGTCCAGGAAGTCGATCACCGTGCCGTCGGCGTTGATCACGTCGATGCGCAACGTGTCCAGGGTTGCGTCGTCGCTGAGCTCCGGATCGGCGAGTGCCTGCGCGAGCGTCGGGACGTCGGTGTCCAGTTCGACCAGCAGCTGCGGTCGCACCGGCGCGCTCTCGCCACAGCCGATCAGGGCGCCCGCTGCGGTGGCCAGCGCCACCGCGCTGAGAGATCGACCGATCCTAGACATCGGAGCAAGGCTCGAAGCACTCGGCGAGCAGACACTCCGTCGAGGCGTTGAAGAGTGGCAGACCCGGGGCGTAGTCCTGATAGCAGGCGTCGTAGCAGGCTTGGTCGGAGCAGTTCGCGATGCAGCCGCCAATGCGGGCGCACTGAGGATCGCTGTCGCAGGCCACGAGCTCGACGGCGCACTTGTCGTGCAGGCAAAGCTCGCAGGCCGATAGAGGCTCCGAGCCGCACTCGCTTGGATCTCCGCA
>JAUILJ010001051.1 GCA_030433055.1 Polyangia bacterium | reverse complement strand
TGTACGCAGCGGCGACTCGCCACGTGCGTCTGGACCTGAATACCAATCAGAAGTGCTACCTGGATGGCTTGGTGGCTGGCGACTACTCGTCACTCCACGGCCATCACCTCTACGGCTATTGGACCGATACCAAAAACAAGTACCTGGTCGACGTCGACCTCGACGATCCCGGCCTCAACTGGGTGTGCGAGTAGCGCACTCAGCCTCCATCCGTGGTCCCAGCTTCCGCGCTTGGGCCGGCGTCGGGCTGATCCACACTGCAGTTGCAAGATGGGTCTTCGCAGTCGATCAGCGTGTCACCGTCATCGTCCGTCCCGTTGGCGCAGGCGACTGCGCCAGACTCACAATCCGTCATCTCGCCGCCCTGTTGCAAGCCGCCGATGGGTGCGACGTTTCGTGAGACGGTGACTGGTACGATGGGGCTGAACGCCATGACGCACACCGGGGTGGAGCCGTCGGTTCCCTGAAACTCCACGCCAACTTGAGCGGTCCCCGGCTCGACCCCTGCGCTGAACTTGGTTCCGCGGAGCAAGAAGTCTTCGCAGGTTTGCTCGGGGGCCGTCGTCAGCTTGCCCCGCTGGACCATGAAGGGCACCGCGCGCACGAGGCTTTCCTGGGTGCAGCAGGCTTCCGCAGTCATCCCGTCGAACACGCGGCTGTTGCAATCAGCTGCGGTGCCCGATTCACACAGGGTCCCTTTGCACATGTCCGAGAGCTCGTCTTGAAGCGGGATGCCGGTGAGCACCAGTTCTCCGAACAGATCACTGCCGCTACTCTCGGTGAGGAGACACTGGGTTAGTGTCCTGCACCCCGCCGAGTTGCACGCGTTGCCGCTGCGGCGACCGTTTCCGCAGGCTCGCAACGCGTCGGCCTGGCCCCCGCCGGACAAGTTGCAGCGCGCGACGCAGTTCTCCTCGGCGCTGCTCGTACCGGTTTCGATGCCAAATGGCGAAGGGAGCAGCCCGCAGCCCTGGAGGTCCTTGCACAGCTCGGCGCAGTTGGCGTGTTCGGGACTCCCCTCGCACGCAAACGTCCCCAGCGCGGGCGCTATCAAGCCCAGCACTAGCAGCAGCGCCCGGGGCTTGCTCACAACGACCACGTGGCCCCCGCTGATGCGCCGAACACGATCACCGAGTCGTAGGTGATCGAGCTCTGGGTCGTCTGCCGCCCTCCGCCCAGGACGAAATCGTCCCAGCCGACCCAGCCGCCGGTGAAGGTCGCGAAGATGGAGGTGTGGCGGGTGATGTGCGCCAGCAGGCCTGCCTGCAGAAGGACGGTCAGATCGAGGTCCACGCTGTCGCTGTTCTCGAAGAAGCGTGGATAGTCGCGGTCGATGCCAGACTTGTCGAATTTGCCTAGATCGAACGTCGGTGTGATTCTCCCGATCGCCTCCAGGCGCCGGAGCAGGCTCGTGCAGGTCACCCACGGTAACGCACACGGAAACGCCGACCAGCGGTAGGTGAGGCTGGGCCCAATCAGGATCGACTGTCGGGTCCAGTGCAGGCTGGACCGCCCTTGCTGATTGTATCCTGGCCCAAACTCCCAGGAGGGCGGGGCGGAAGCGGAGTGAACCGCGTTGGCGTAGCCAATCGCGACTCCCATCGACATCTTGTGGTCGATATGACGGGCGTAGCCGCCCAGCAGCACACCGTATCCAAGATCACCAGAGCGAGCGTCGCCAGACGGGTATGTCAGGATGTCCGCAGCGTAGGTGAGATCTCCCCAGATGTACCCCTTCCGCTCGACCACCTGGACGCAGCTGTACGCCTCGCTCGCGCCCGCAACCTGACGGTCTCTGGAGTTGGATAGGGTGAGACGCATCAGGTGCATCCCTGGGGATCTAGGGTTCCACTCCAGCCGCCGGACCTCTGGAGAGCCTCGCCGTACCTCGATTGTGGCAACAGCCTCCGTGGTGCGCGGACCGCGTTGCCAGAGCTCCTTCAACGTCTCGAAGGCCAGCGGCGTGGGCTTCCGTGTGTCGCACAGGAACTGATCGGTGTCGGAGAGCTTTCGCGACTGGAGCTGAACGCGATAGGTCGCCTTCGCCTTCACCTTCGCCTTCGCCTTGCCGTCCGATCCCTTGGTCGCCTCGGGCGCATAGACGTTGAAGCGTTGATACACCGAGCCTTGAAACCAGACGATATCGGTCGCGCCGTCGAAGCGAACGTAGGGCAAGTCGAGGAGCGGAACCACGGCGCTCACGAAGGCGGACGAGGTCGTGTCGCCGCTGAGCACCGTCGCGGCTTTGGCTCGC
>JAUILJ010000150.1 GCA_030433055.1 Polyangia bacterium | reverse complement strand
TCCGCTTCGAGGCCCAGGTTGATGCTCTTGGCCTGAACGTCGAACTCCCCCTCCCGTACCGCCAGCGACATACTAGCGGCAGCGAGCAGGTCGACGTTCTTCGCCTCCGCCGTAAAGTACCGCAAGGAAACGAGCCGCATCTCGTCGCGCGAGGCCATGAACACGTCTTCACAGCTCACCACCCGGATGCCGCTCGTCTTGTGACCGTCCTTCTTCGGCACCTGGAAGGGATGCCCCGCGTCGCGATTCTTCCAGTACTCCTGCAGCGGGTCCCACTCGGTGGCCTTCTGCAGCCACTTCTCCACGGGCCCCATCGCGAACTTGTCTTCGTCGGGGTCGCCTTTCGGCGTGGACACCAAGGTGATGCCGTCGGCCGCCCCGAACAACCTCCCACCGGCGCCGATCGTGATCCCATCACCGGCAAAGAGACCAATCGCGGACGGCGGACCTAGGCTCAATCCCGCGAAAGCCAGCGCCTCGTCGATGATGCCCTTGATGCGGTCGTACACTGCCATCACGTCCTTCATCGCTTCGATTACCGGACGGAATAGGTTTCGGACGTCTTCTGGCCACTTCGCGATCTCGAACTGCAGCACTCTCAGGTCTTGGAAGGTCTTGTAGAAGCCCTCGTCTTTGCCTTGGGCGATCGCCGGGTCCTCTCCAAAGAGCCGAGACGCCGGGCCTCCGGTGATCTTGAGGTACGCAGAGCTGCCGCTGCTGTTGTGGGTCACGGTGCACACGTCGGAGCCCAGGTCTTCAGGGGGACCCGCGCTCGCCGAGTAGTTGAGGCCCAGGGCGTTGAGCTGGGCGGCGAGCCACGCGGCCGTGCCCTTGTCTCCGCCCACATTGTCAATCCGCGCGGAAATTCCAAGCCACTTCTTGGCGAGCTTGATCTTTGCCTCGTCGTCGTCCTTCGGGATCTTGATCGAGGACCCAGAGCCTGTCGTAGCGCTCGCGACGTCCACCTTCGCTCCGGACTTGGTGCCGAAGCCTCCGAGAGCGGTGGCCACGGCCTGAGCACGATCCGGCGAGCTAGCCAGGGTGGAGAGCGAGATGGTCTTCGCGCTGCCGTCCACCTCGACGGTGATGCTCCCGCTCGCTGCGCTGGCGAAGCTGCAGTTGCTGGCGTTGGAGACGTTGAACAAGGCGCCGTCTTCGCGGTCGAAGGTGTTCCCGCTGCGCTTGAAACCGCTCGGCAGATCCCCCCAAGCGAAGCTGCTCCCTGAAGCGCGCCAATAGACGTTGGTGTCGCCCAGCTTGATGCTCGCGGGCGCGTTCGCCGTGGTGACCGTGACGGTGATCTTCTCGTGCTTGGTCGAAGGAGTGACGCTCGCGGGCGGGCATGCCACGTCATCGATGGTGAGGGTCAGGGTCTGCGAGTTACCCTCGCTGTCGTAGACCTGCATCTCGAGGTCGCTTCCCGACAGCCCGGTGAGGTCATACATCTCGGGCACGCTGGTGAGGCTCGCGCCTCCGCTGCCAAAGTTCTCTGCGTTGGTCGGGCGCGCGGCGACGTTGGCGAACTCGTCAGTCATGGCGAAGCCGGTCTCGCCAGTGTTCTGATCCCAGCGCACGAAATCCCCGACATTCATTGCCGCTTGGAAACCCTCTTGGGCGTTTCCCCAGATCGCGATCAGGTTCTGGATGCGTGAGCCGATGAAGTTGTCGGTGATCAACGGCCCCACCTTGCCCAGCACATCGACGAAGCGGTGGAAGAAGTTCACGGTCTGCAGGAAGTGACCGAATGTCTTCGCGGGCCCCGGGTTGCGGAAGCCAGCCGGCGGGTACGGATCGAAGGCCTTGAACGCCGTGTAGACGCTGCTGTCGGCGCCCGGCGGAAAGCCGTTCTTCATTTCGACGTAGTTACCCTCCCACTCGAGCGGCTGCAGGCACGCGCGCGCCTCCTGCGGAGAGTCTCCCAGGTCTTCGAACTGTTGGCGCAGGTCTTCGAGCAGCCCATCGCCGTAGCCGTCCCTGTAAGCCTCCAGCTGAGCGGCTTGAGTCTTGCTGCGCTCGGTCTTCCAGCCGTCGCCGTACATCAGCTTGCGAACGCCGTTGTGAACCTCTTCCACACGGTAATGCAGGTCGAGGTTGTTGTAGTCGACCATGCGCGGCGTGACGTGAGGCTGCGCGTGGTCCAGCGCCGTGATCTGACCGTGGCCGGCACCCGCAGCGATCACGACCTTGGCGCTCGCGGCGACCGTGTTCGAGGCGGTGCAGGCCATCACCATGTTGGCGTTGGAGTACTGCAACCACTTGCCTCCGACTTGCCACATGGAATGGCTGCCGCTCTGGTACAGCGCGACCTTGTTCACGTCGATGAACAGGTGACGATCCGACTGCAGGCTCATACCCGTGTAGCCGAACGTCCCCGCGCCGTCCTCGGGCTTGTAAATCGGCAGCCCCATGTTCAAGCGCACCTTGGGCGTCGGAACATAGACGCTGAAGCGGCTCGAGCGTTCCCGCTCACTCATCGATCACCTCCACGACGCTCGAGTGTACCCGCCGCGCGCGGACACAACGCACAAAGACTTTCCGCGTTCTTCGCGCCTGGGGAACCGCTAGGCACGAGCGCCGCAGGTGACCCGCACGAAGCATCGGCACGCAGGTTTGGGGGTGAGGCGCACCAGGTGCCACCACCACACAAAAACTGACGCCTCGCAGCCCGCGCCCCCAAAGGTCGAGCGCTCGCGCTAGCCGAGCAGTCGCTCGGCTAGCGCGCCTCGGCGGTCCTCAGCTTGTCCATCAGACCGATCAGAGCCAGGCGGTACGAGCCGGCGCCGAACCCCGCCACCCGACCGACGCACACCGCCGCCACGACGCTGCGATGCCGAAACTCCTCTCGGGCGTCAGGGTTCGAGAGGTGGAGCTCGACGCACGGGAGCCCGCTGGCCTTGATCGCATCGTGGAGTGCGTAGCTGTAGTGAGTCAGCGCCCCGGGGTTGATGAGGATCCCGGCGAAGCCCTGGTCCCCTGCTTCGCCCAGCCAACCCACCAGCTCACCCTCGTAGTTCGACTGCCGACAGTCGACGCTGACACCGAGCGCTGACGCCGTAGCCGATAATTCCGCGTGGATTTCTTCCAGCGTTTGCCGGCCGTAGACGTCTGGCTCCCGCTTGCCCAGTCGCTGCAGGTTCGGACCGCTCAGCACCAGTAGCTTCGGTTCGGCACCACGCCCTGATGAGCTGCCCTTGCGCGCCTTCGGCTTGGGCACAGCAGCGGGCAGGCGCGTGCCACTGGCCTGTTTCGTACGCCTCGCAGCCATGATGTCTCCGCCAGCGCGCGGACGCTGACTACTCGAGTTCGCTCAACAGCCTCGGCGCGGTCGTACGCAGCATGAAGCGACCTTTACCGAAGTTGCCGTCGGGCTTCATCGTCAGCGCCAAGAAGTACATCTCGTTCACGACACGGATCAGGGTGACCATGCGCTCGGACTTGAAGCTCACCTCTTTGGTGTCTCCAGCGTCGAGCATCTCGGTCGCGCGTTGGATCGCCTTGACGACCACGCTCACCTCCGCCCCGACGGCTTCGATGTCCATCCCGGCTTCCTGCTTGACGTAGGTCTCCAGGGCGATGCCCTCGAAGTCCATCAGCACACCGGCCAGCCCACCGTCGGTCCCCTCAACCACGCCTTGGAGCGCTTCGCGAAACATCAGCACGAGCGTAGCCGGAATCCCGTAAAACGTGAATCTTTCTGAGGATCCCCATCGGTTTCGAGGCCGCCCTGAGGGGGACACCGCGCCGGCGGTGAGTAACCCACACCCGCCGGACAGCAACATTGGATGACCTTCCAAGCGCGAACTGCCGGGGCGCTGCGGTGATCCGCGAGATCCTTCGAACACGCAGCCGGATGGTGGGTCGCACTGGGCTGCCAAGCGCGTCTCTCCCCCCGATCCCCGGCCTGGGACGGGCCCCGTGGACCCATGATTTCCCCAGCAATGACGCTGATTTTGCGTGCCTGGTTCCGAGGCGCCGAGCCTGCGGGATCAGGCCATAGCGCCTGTACCGGAGCGAAATCTTGGGACGCTCCCTCCGGCGGACTTGCACCCTCCAGTCAACTGGGCCATGCCCGCACCCGAGGTCGCCCGCCTGGGTGCGCGCCAGCGACCTTGACCCTGTGGAGGTCTGCCGGCTACTTTCCCGTCTCCCGCGGGCCCGGCAGTGGTCCATTAACAGAAGTCACTGAATCACTATGCGCGCGCGAGCGGGCGATCCGCCCCGCACCATGCCCCAGAAGATCCTCGCGGGACGTAGCGACGACCCGCTACTCCAGAACGATCTGACGCGAGTCAAAGTCGATCAGGTCATTCTTGCGAGGGATCCATCCCGCACCATCAACGAGGCGCTTGCCCGTGGACTGCGCAAGGTCGCCGTGGAGACCGCGGTCGCCTACGAGACGCACTGCGTGGCTCGCAAGGGCGAAAGCAGCCAGGGCCGTGTGCCAGACACGATCATCCAGCAGGGTGTGCTGCTGGCACGCGCCGGCATCGGCTTTCCCGCCGCCGTGCACCTCGAGCGCTTCGGGTCCCCCGCGCGCCTCGCGGTGACCGACGAGCCGCGCATGGCCGCAACGGGTGGCGTCGGCATGCTCACCCTGGTGGTGTCGCCTTCGCAGCTGGCAGACGCGATGCTCGCGGGTTCTCTGAGCGTACGTCCTCCGCGCAGCGTGCAGGTCCTGCTGAGCGGGCGCATCCGTCCGTTCGTCTGTGTGCGCGATGTGGCGCTGGAACTGCTACGGCGCGGCATTGGAGAGATCGTCGAGCGCATCGATCGGGAGCATGGCGCCCCGGTCGTGCTGGAGTTCGCCGGTCCCTCCGCGCGGCTGATCTCGGTGCCGGACCGGGCGGTACTGTGCGCCTTGGCTCCGCAGCTTGGCGCCGCAGGCGCGGTGTTCGTCAGCGACGAAAAGACGGAGGTTTACCTTCGCGATCAGCGCCGCTCGAAGGCACACCGCGCGTTGTCTCCGGACGCCGGCGCACCGTGTGACGACGTGTTGACGGTGGACCTCTCCGCGGTCGACCCGTTGGTGCTCGACGTGGACGGCAAGGTAAAACCAGTGCGCGAGCTCAAGGGCAAGCCAGTGCGGCAGGTCATCTTGGGTGGCGACTGCGGGGCTAGCCTACGAGATATCCTCGCGGCAGCGGCGTTGCTCAAGAGCAAGCGCGTCCCCCCGCGCCTCGACCTGCTGCTGGTCCCTCCATCACGCCAAGTGCTGGAGGTACTCGCCAAGGCGGGCGCGCTGGTGGACCTGATCGCGACGGGTGCCCGCCTGCTGGAGCCGGACCACCGGGTACTGACCGGCGACCTGTATCCCCCACCTGGCGAAGGCGTGAGCCTGCGCACCTTCGACCCGGAGCCAGGCGCCGAAGGCCGCTTCGTGGTCGGCTCTGCGGAGACGCTGGCCTACGCCGTGGCGTACGGTGAGGTGGGCGATCCGCGGAGCTTCAAGCGACCGGTTCGCGTCACTGTGCCCCGCGCGCTTCCGACCGACGATGTGCTCGTGGTGCGGAAAGCCAAGGGGAAGGCCAAGGCCACCGACGACGATCCCAGCCGACATCAGTTCCCGGCGGCAGTGCCCTGGAGCGGCGAGACCACGCTGCGCATCGTCAATTCGGCGATGAGCGTGGACGGTCCGTCGGCGTTCGTTCTCTCGAATCCTGACGACGTGCACTGGCTCGCCCGCAGCGCTCCAACTCTGGCTCCCGCGTTACGAGCCGTGGTGGCCCCTTACGTGCCCACGGCGCTCGTGCCGCTGTTGTCCGGCTTGGGCGTACTGGCGCTCAGCGCGGACAGCGACACCGTGAAGCAACTCGCCAGCGCGTCGGAGTTGGTCTTGCCTCCGCCGGAGACCTGGGACGGCGAGCCGACGCTCAGCGCGAAGGCGGGAGATCGGCAGTTCCAACTCACGTGGCTCGCTCTCGACTCCGAGCGGACCTGGACCAAGCGCGGCACGGCGGGTGAAGCGGGTCCTCAGAAGGCGCGGAAGGCTGCTCCCGGCTGAGATGGCCTCGGCGGTTCCCGAGGAAACAATCTGCAGGGAATCCCCAGCGCCTTGCCCGGGACCTGGCTCTCGGACGCCTCCGAGATCACAGGGCGTGTGATACGCTGCGAGCCGTGAAGCTCTACCCGATCGCCTTGGTCTCCGCCGCACTCCTCTGCTCCCAGGTAGCGTTGGGCCAGCCTGGTCCCGACGAGCCCGCCGGGGAAGACACCGCAGCGCCGCCCGAAGCCGCGGAGCCCGACAGCGATGGCCCCGAGGACACCCCCTCGGCCTCGCCGGAAGTCCAAAAGCAGGTGGGCATGGGCACAGAGAAAGCCGAGCCAACGACCGCTCCGCCGCCCAAGCCAGAAGCTCCCGCTGAACGCCGGGAGTCTCGCGAGGTGGGTGAGGACGACACCTACGGCCACGGTATGCAAGTCGGGCTGCGCGGCGCGTTTCTCGGCGGATACAAGATGGTGTTTCGCTACGACCAGTCACCGCTATGTAAAGAACCGGACCTGACCAAGGCAGCCAAGGATCAGCAGAAGTTTTGCGGCTACGGCGCGCAACCAATGATTGATTTGGCGATCTCGTTCTCCCCCCTGGACTCTATCGAACCCTTCCTCTGGGCGCGCTTCGCCCTGGATGGCGAGAGCCAAACGAACACCAACCCTCTGCGCATCTTCGGTGCGGGGCTGCGCGCGTACACCATGAGCGACTCACGCTTCAAGATCTTCATCGAGCCCGCAGTAGGCATCGAGACAGAAGACGGCGCAGGGAACCCCGATTTCACCTTTCCGGGGGACGAGACCTACGCGCCTGAGTACAAGACTGACTTCGTCTTTCACCTGGCAGCCGGTCCCCAATACGACTTCGCGAAGGCCTTTGGCGCATATATCCATGCGGGAATGACCGTCGGAGTGTTGCGGTCCATCAACGCCACGATGGAGATCGGCGGCGGTATCCAGATCCGCGTTCCCTGAGTCAGGCAAGGCAGGCTACGATGCGCCCCAGCACGCCGGTTTTCCTCCTCCCCTGGACCGGCGAGCCGAGGCACGCTACACCCCGCGCGTCATGACGAGTCGTCCGTTTCGAGTGCTAGGCGTGCAACAGATAGCGATTGGGGGATCCGACAAGGGTGCCCTTCAGAAGCTGTGGCTCGAGGTGTTCGGGCTCACCAAGGTCGGCGAGTTCAAGAGCGAACGCGAGAACGTCGACGAGGACATCGCGGTGTGCGGCAAGGGTCCGTTCAAGGTCGAGATTGATCTGATGCAGCCCATCGATCCCGAGAAGAAGCCGCGGGTCAACGAGCCGCCGCTCAACCACATCGGGCTCTGGATCGACGATCTGAAGTCGGCCGTCGACTGGCTAGAGGCGCAGGGCGTGCGCTTCACACCTGGCGGGATCCGCAAGGGTGCCGCGGGGCACGACGTCTGCTTCATCCACCCGAAGGGCAACGCGGACTTCCCGGTCGGGGGAGAGGGCGTGCTGATCGAGCTGGTTCAGGCTCCCGCCGACGTCGTAGCCGCATTCGACGCAATTGGGTGAGCCGCGACGACATCGCTCAGCGGCGGTTGCTCAGCCCTTTAGCTTGCGGTCCATCAGAATGCGCTCGAGCGCTTCCCCGGCGGCCCGCACGAAGAGTTCCGCGCGCCGTGTGACGCGCCCGCTGTCCTGGGTCAACGTCGAGACGACGACCAGGGCAACGCGGGCACCAACCCGCACTGGCTGGACCAAGACTTCACCCAGTGGGTGATCCAGGAGGTACCCGAGCTCCGCATGCACCGGCGTCTGCGGCAGCTCTCCCAGGTAGTAGCCAGCCTCGCAAGCCGTGGCGACGACGCTAGGTCTATCCGCGGGGATCCGAAGCTCCGCAAGTGGCAACTCAGCCATGCCCTGGCCCGCCGCGCGCCCCACGTACTCACTCCCACGTACGGCGAGCACCACGACCCGCGGCGAGAGCGCCTCGAAGCCACGAGTCAGATGTAGGACGACTTCGTCCGCGCTCGCCGATTGCATGAGCAGCGTGAGCACCTGTTCGTCATGCGCTGCGGTCTGGTCCTCGGACTGCGCAAAGCTCGGCTCCGGAGCCGGCTGCAGGCTGTTGCGAGAACGTCGCACCAGCGGGATCGCCGCGTCGGACGGCGGCCGTGGCTGCGCGTAGTCGTGAGTCTGCGGGATGGGCGTCCCTGGAGGCGGGCCCAGGTCGGGGAGCCGGGCTCGATGCACAGGCGCGATGACCCGCTCGGGACGAGCGACCTGGGTGCCGAACGCCGGCGTGCGCTCGGAGTGCGGCGTCCCTCTCGAGACCCCCTTGAGCGCTCGCACCAGCTCGCTCACGCTCGCCTGGAGCACCCGCACAGGTACGCCAAGCTGATGGGAGAACTCGCGGGCAACGTGTGGGTCCAAAGGATCAGCAGTCGCGACGTCAACCGTCTGCGTCCTTGGATCCCTACGGATAGGAACAGCGAGCAGGCGCTCGCACATGCCCTACGGGACCTCGAGCAGGACGTCCTCGGCCACCACGACCCGCTTGATCGTGGGCACGCTGGCTCGCTCAGCGGCGCGCAGTAACACCTGCTCCACCCGGGGCTCGCGCTCGACCAGCACGGCCAGGAACGCCTCCCCTCGGTTCACCCAGCGACGCAGCGCCTCCTCGATGGCTTCAAGCGGCACCGAGCCGGAGCGAGCCAACCTACGCGCAAGGTCTACCGACACCACTAGAGAATCGGCGACGACTGGCAGCCGACGCAAGCGCTCACCGCGCTGGCGGCGCTAGCAACCGGGTGGGTACGCGGTAACCAGGCGTGGATGCTTCGGCGAAGGCACCGCGTGAGCCGCGATCAAGGCTACTTCGCGAACTGATAGACGACTTCCGTCTGGCGCACCAAGCCGAGTTCATCGCGGGCGACCTGTTCGACCGCCGTCGGATCCTGCTTGACCCGCTTCGCTTCCGCGCGCAGCTCATGGATCTCCTGACTCAAACGCGAGACCTCGTCATCGACTTCAGCCCGCTCGGCACGCAGCCGGTCGAGTCGTGGAAGGCCTTCAGGCGACAGCATCAGCCACGGCACCGCGACGGCCGCCAGCGCCAGGATGGCGATGGGGAGGACGCGCTCGAAGAACAGCCGACGATGCAACATGCTGCATGTCCTGGCTGATCAGACGGCGCTGGGCCAAGTATTCAGCCAGCTTGCGTGGTGCTCTGGTGGGAAGTCTTCACGCTCAGTGAACGGCCAGAGCCCCGGAGATCAGGAGCCGCACTCCAAGCTCTCGGGGCGCGGTCGGCCAACGGTTCAGGTGTCAATTCCCAGGGTGTTTCGCTATGATGCGCCGCCCTGGGCGTCACTAGCCAAACACCCGATTGCTGAGTTCGCCAACCCCATCGTTCACTCATGGATATGCAAACCGCCTCACCTGGCGGTTCCGTGGGGGATTCAGGGGTGAGTGTCTCGAAGCGCGTCAAACCCGGAACAATACAGCATGGTCGAGATGGACATACTGCGTGCGGAGCTGGAACGGCTGTTCGAGCTCGATGAAATCATCAACCTCACGCGCGGCGTGCTGGGCATCGACCCCGAGGAGGTAGGCGGTACCGCGGCGAAGGGTTCTTTCGTCCGTGCGCTGACCGAGTACTGCGTGGAGGCTGACGCCATCGAGGCCTTGTGCGACGCGGTTCTGGCGAGCAAGGAGGACACCAGCCCAAAGCTGAGTCAGATCCGCGTCCACGGTCTGTTCCAGCCCGAAGAGCTCGAGCTGGGCAAAGCGTTCGGCGACTTCCAGCTCACACGCAAGCTCGGCGAGGGACGCCTCGGCGTGAGCTACCTGGCGCGCAAGGGCGAACAGGACTACCGGCTCAAGGTGCTACGCCGAGAGGCGACCCGTGACCAACGCGGTCTGATGCGTTTTCTCACGGTAACACGGCTGGTCGGCCAGACGCAGCACGCTGGGCTCCCCGGCAGCCTCGAAGTCGGAGAAGTCGACGGATGCCACTACGTCGCACACCAGTTCGTGGACGCGCAGCCCCTCGCCGCCCGCATCGAACGCACCGGACCGATGCACATCAACGAGGCCAGGGCCCTGCTGCAGGGGATCCTCGAGCCCTTGGCTGCGCTGCACAAGAAGCGCATTGCCCATGGAGACCTGCGCCTCGAGAACGTCCTCGTCTCGCGAGGGAGTGACGGCACCAGTCGCTTGGTATTGCTCGACGCGGGCTCGGACCGCCTTCGCGCCCGCGCTCGGGTGAACAGCGGCCAGCGTGAGCTGTTCAGTACGGTGGGGTCGCCGAAGACGGTTTCCCCGGAGCAGATTCGCGGGATGGGAGCCGATCCGCGCGCTGACGTCTACTCGTTCGGCGCGCTGTTGTTCGAGGTGCTGAGCGGCAAGCCGCCGTTCGAAGCGAAGACGGCGATCGACGCTGCCATCGGTCACCTGAAGCAGGAGCCGCCGGCGCCCAGCACCGTCGCCCCACGCGGGTGGATCACCACGGAGCTCGACGAGTTCGTGCTGCGCTTGCTGAACAAGGACCCTGACAAGCGCCCGGCGGACGCCAAGGCGCTGCTCGAGACCCTCGAGACGCTGGGGCGCGGGAGCGTTGCCAAGCGAGAACAGCAGATCGACGACGCCGAGCTCGACCAGCGAATCGACGCCTTGGTCGCTGATCCCGAGGACGCCGACGCGGCCCTCGGGCTGGAGGCGGCGGTAGAAGAGGGGGCTGACGCTGCTCGGGTAGCCGAGGCCTTCAGCATGGCCGCCGATCAAATGGAGGCGAGCGACAAGGATCAGAAGGAGGCGAAGAAGGGGCTGCTATTCCGTGCGGCACGCCTTTATGAGCACGCCAAGGCAGACGACAAGGCAGAACAGGTCTACGTCTGGCTCACGGAGCTCGATCCAAGCGACGACATCGCCGTGACCGGCCTGGAGGACACACGGCGGCGCCTCGGAAAGTACGAGGAGCTGGTGGAGATGTTGCTCGGTCGATCGGAGGAGGCCGAGAGCCGCACCGAGCGGGCCCGGGCCCTGGCCGAGATCGGCCACGTCTACGCCCATGAACTCAACGATCACGAGCAGGCCCTGGTGGCTTACACCCAGGCGTTTTGTGAGGATGCCGAGAGCGACGAGTACGCCGAGCAGATCGAGAAGCTGATTGGCTCCAACACCGAGGCGTGGAACGAGGTGCTCGGCACCTGCAACGAAGCAGTGAGCGAGGAGCTGCCCGCCGAGGTCAAGAACCTGCTCCTGCTGCGGATGGGCAAGTGGTACGCAGATGGCGTCAGTCGACCGGACCTCGCCCTCCCCTGCTTCCAAGCGGTGATCGCCACCGAGCCAGCCAACGAGGCGGCGCTCGACGGCATGACGCGCATCTACCGCAAGGCCCAGCAGTGGCCGGAGCTCGGGATGGTCCTCACCCGGCGAGCCGACGCGGCGCCTACGCCCTCCAAGGCGCGAGATCTCCGCGCGGAAGCCGCCGAGATTCTGGAGCACCAGCTGGGCGACACCGGAGGCGCGCGCGACCTCTACGAGCAGGTGCTCACGGAGGACCCGGGGCACGCGAAGGCCAGCGAAGCCCTCGCGACGATCTACGAGCGCACCGGGGACTTCAGCGGACTGGTGAAGATCCTAGACCGCAGAGCGGACGCACTGCGGGGCGACGAAAAGCTCTACGTCATGTGCCGGGCGGCAGAGATCCATGAAGACAACCTGCGCGATGACGCGGAGGCGACGCGCCGCTATCAGGCGGTGCTCGTAGAGGACAACTCGAACCTCGACGCGCTGCGCGGTCTCGATCGTCTGCTGAGCAAAGCCGGGCGCTACCAGGAGCTACTGGAGAACCTGGCCCGCCAGATTCAGGTCGCGGCGACTCCGCGACAGAAGATCACGCTCCTGGAGCGTGTGGCCGGCATCCACGACGAGGAGTTCCTCGACCACGCCAAGGCGACCGACGCCTGGGAATCGATCTTGAAGATCGACCCAGCTCACGAGTCAGCGCTGACCGCCCTCTCACGCCACTACCGCGCCCTAGACCGCTGGGAGGATCTGGCCGAGCTGTATGAACAGCACCTCAAGCTCGTCACCGACCCCGCCCGCCGAGTAGAGCTCGCGCTGGCCCTGGGGCGCGTGCTCGGCGAACAGATCGGCAGCCCAGAGCGAGCCACCCACGCCTACGAGCGTGTGCTGG
>JAUILJ010000149.1 GCA_030433055.1 Polyangia bacterium | reverse complement strand
CTGGGCGGCGCAGGCGTCGCGCACCGTCTGGGTCGTGGAAGCGGTAATCACTCGAAAAGAGCCGTCGTCGGTGATCGCGCGGACCACACTGTCCGCGGCGCTGTGGATGGGTGCGACAGGCTTTGGCCCAGAAGGGGAGTCGGACATTTCCGTCGAGCCTACGCCCTGGCACTCTTGCAGTCGAGGCAACCAGGTGAAACAACTCGCCCCCGGCGTGGTCTGGCAACGGACCTCGTCGTGGGCGATCCAGCTGTGAGGCGGGCGGCCAAACCACTGGCTGCGCCGCTGACCCGAGAGGAGGGCCTCTTGCCCAACGCGTACATTTCCGGAACCGGTTTCTATGTCCCACCGCGAGTGGTCACCAACAACGACCTGCGGGAACAGTACGGCATCGACACGACCCACGATTGGATCGTCGAGCGCACCGGAATCGAAGAGCGACGCTTCGCCGCCGACGGGGTAGGCACGGGCGAGCTGGCCGAGCACGCTGCGCGCCAGGCCATCGAGGCTGCGGGGCTCGAGCCCAAGGACATCGGGATGATCGTGTTGGCGACGCTGTCCCCGGACTTCGCCTTCCCGGGCTCCGGTGTGCTGCTCGGCCAGCGCCTCGGTCTGTGTGATGGGGACGGGGCGACCTTCGTGCCAGCGCTGGACGTTCGAAATCAGTGTTCCGGGTTTCTCTACAGCTTGGGCACTGCGGCCTCGATGGTGCAGTCCGGCAACATGAATCACGTGCTCGTCGTTGGATCCGAGACCCACTCGGCCGCGCTGGATCTCACCACCCGAGGGCGCACGGTTTCCTGCTTGTTTGGCGACGGAGCTGGCGCTTGCGTGGTCAGCGCGACCGACGAGGATCGCGGAGTGCGCAAGTGGCACCTCGGCTCGGACGGCCGCTATGCCGAGGCCCTGTGTCAGAAGGTGTGGGACATGCGCAACAAGCCATTCATCCCGCAGGACGCCGACGGCAACGGCATCGTGAGCCCCGAGCTGATGTGGGCCCACATGGAGGGACGCAAGGTGTTCAAGAACGCCGTGCAGCGCATGGCGGAGAGCCTGATGCGTGTTTTCGCGGCGGAGAACCTGACCCGCGACGACGTCGACCTATTCGTCTTCCACCAGGCGAACCTGCGCATCAACCAGTATCTGGCGAAGGAAGTGCTCGGTATCCCCGAGGATAAACTCGTCAACAACATCATGCGTTACGGCAACACCACCGCGGCAACGATTCCGATCCTGCTCGCTGAGTCCGAGCGCAACGGGAAGCTCAAGAAGGGCATGAAGGTCGCGATGGCGGCGTTCGGCTCCGGCTTCACCTGGGGCGCCGCCGTCGTCGACTGGTAGCCACGCCACGGGTTGGCGCGCCGCTCGGCTCCGGAGTGCTCTCGCTTCTCGGATCGGGTCGGCGCACCGCCCAACGCAGACCGCGAGCCGGCTGGGGGAAGCGCGCTCGCTTCGCGCAGGGTCGGCCCTGGGACTAGTTCAGTAACCCTTCTTCATCCATCAGCTCTGGGTTGACAGGGGTGGACACGCGATAGCGCTCATCCAGCCAGTTTCCCAGGTCAATCAGCTTGCAGCGGCCGCTGCAGAACGGGCGCGTCGGGAAGTCCGGCGGGACGTCTTCGAGCACCGTCTGGCAGGTGGGACATTCGATGCGCATGCCCTGGTTTTGAGCCAGGGCTCGTCTGGAGGCAAGGGGGCTTGGGGGAGCGCAGCGCCTGGGCTATGACCGGGCCACCAGCGAGTTTCGGTCGGCGCTCGAGTGCGACGATCGACGCTGGCCAAGGACCCCATGACACGAGACTTGCTACTGGAAATTGGCGTCGAGGAGCTGCCCTCGTCGTTCGTCGCTGGCGCGCTGAAGGCGCTGCCCAAGCTGGTGAAGGATGAGCTGACTGGGCTCAGGCTGGAGCATGGGGGGATATGGGTTGGTGGTACCGCTCGGCGCCTCGCGGTCATCGTGAGTGGCGTGGCCGAGGCTCAGCCCGATCTGGACGAAGAAGTCCTGGGCCCGCCAGCGCGCGTCGCCTTCGATGCGGATGGTAAGCCCACCCGTGCCGCCGAAGCGTTTGCGAACAAGCTCGGAGTGGAGCTCTCTGCCTTGGGGCGCAAGGAGACGCCGAAAGGCGACTACCTCTGCGCGCGCAGACAGGAACAAGGCGCGAGCGCCGTCAAGCTGCTGCCCACGGCGCTGACCAAGGTGTGCGGAGCGATCCCGTTTCGCAAGAGCATGCGCTGGTCCGATGGGGATGTGGCGTTCGGTCGTCCCGTGCGCTGGCTGATCGCGCTGTTCGGCGACGAGGCTTTGCCCATGGAATTTGCCGGCATCGGCTCCTCGAGGACAACCCAGGGGCATCGCTTCCTGGGCAAGGAGTTCGAGGTCCGCGCACCTGGCGCCTACGTGAGCGAGCTGCGGGAGCAGCATGTGTTGGTGGACTCGAGAGAGCGCGCTGAGAGCATGCTGGATAAGTTGCGCGCCGCCGCAAAAGAGATCGGCGGAGAGCTGATCGAGGATCAGTTCCTGGTAGGGGAGAACCTGTCTCTGGTCGAAGAACCTCACATCGTCGTTGGGGGCTTCGACGAGAGCTTCCTGGCGTTGCCCCCGCGGGTGGTGCTGGACGTGGCCAAGGACCATCAACGCTACTTTGGGGTGCGCGGGCCCGACGGAAAGCTGATGGCGCGTTACCTCGCGGTAGTGAATACCGCAGAGAACCCAGACAACGTTCGCCGTGGGAACGACCGCGTGATGCGCGCGCGCTTGGCAGACGCGAAGTTCTTCTATGACGAGGATCTCAAGCAGCCGCTCGACCAGCGAAAGAAGCAGCTGGATGCCATCGTCTTCCACAAGCGTCTCGGGAGCGTCGGCGACAAGGTGCGTCGTATCGAGGCGCTGGTGCCCAGGCTCGCGGAGCTTGCAGGGGTTTCGGGGGTGAGGGAAGTCGCGGTGGCGGGGGCGGCGCTCGCCAAGTGCGATCTGGTCACCCTGATGGTCGGTGAGTTCCCCGAGCTTCAGGGCGAAATGGGTATGGCCTACGCGCTCGAGCAGGGGAAACCTGCCGAGGTTGCTCGAGTGATCGCCGAGCACTACCTGCCTCGTGGCGCAGACGACGCCACCGCGCCAAGCGACCCAGGAGCGCTCGTCGCTCTGGCCGATCGTCTGGATACTCTGGTCGGTTGCTTCGCCGTTGGGCTCATCCCAACCGGCGCGGCAGACCCGCTGGCCCTGCGTCGTGCGACGATTGGGGCCCTGCGCACGTTGCTCGAGAAGGGCTGGGCGCTGAGATTGCCGGAGGCGTTCCAGGCGGCCTACGCGGGGTACACAGGCGTGAAGCTCGATCAAGCAGAGGACGCCGTGTGCGCCAAGCTCGCTGACTTCTTCCGTGACCGCCTGCGTGGCCTGCTCGCCGATCGTTTCCCCCAGGATGTGGTGGACGCCACGCTGACGGCTGATGCAGGCGACCCCCATGACGCAGAGCTGCGCTGCGCGGCGCTCGCGGCGATGGACGCCCCGTTGCGCGCCACCGCTGGCGAGGTGTTCAAGCGCGCCGCGAACATCGCGAAAGACGCGAGCCCTGGTGAGATCCTGCCGCCGTCAGAGCTTCAGCAGACCGTGCAGCCTGAGGAGCAAGCGCTGTTCGACGCGTTCGGTGTCTTGAATGCTGCGCTGGAAGCGGCTGGCGCGGACTACGGCCAGGCCATCTCGGCCATCGCCGCGTTCGCCCCCACCCTGGCGGCGTTCTTCGACGCGGTGTTCGTGATGACCGATGATCTGCCGCTCCGAGAGAACCGTCTGCGCCTGATGCGAGAAATCGAGACCCGTTGCTCGGCCATCGCCAATTTCAACCTGCTCGCGAAGAAGTAGGCCCCGGTTCGGCTTAGCGCGGCGCGGCGTACGACCCCGAATCCTGGCGTTCACGTCTGGAAAAGCAGGCGAACAACGCGAGCTAGGATCGACCTCCTAGCCTCCGAAACCCGACAAATCCCGGTGGCTTTATGCTGCGGCGTGCCGAGAGGCGGGTGGTGGCGGGTCACGCGAAATCCAAAATGCTACGCCGGCTTTCAGGGTCATAGCTGGCTACCGAGAGTCTGGCTTGGTGAGGGTCCGTGTGGGGATCTCCCACCTCGATCGACCCATTCGCACGATCGGCCGGACAGACTCTCGCTCGAAACAGGAGAGTGATGTAGACTCGTCTCGTGCCGCCTAAGCAGAATGGACCGGGGAATTTGCCTTCGTTCTCGAAGAGTGCGCGAGGCATGCTTAGTAAATCTGAAGACGCCGTCATCGAGAAGGCCAAGGTCAGCTGCGATGAAGACGTGCTGGGAGACGATCTGGGTGGGGTGATCCCCGCGCAGCACTGTTCTCACGGTAGTCACGGCTCCCATGGAAGCCACGGCTCCCACGGAAGCCACGGGAGCCACGGCTCCCACGGAAGCCATGGCAGTCATGGGTCTCACGGCAGTCATGGTTCCCATGGCAGCCACGGGTCTCACGGCAGTCACGGCTCCTGGTAGTCGGAGCCCAGAGCTACTAGCGAAATTTCCATGAGCCCCGCCCTCTGAGGAGCCGGCGGGGCTTTAGTGCGTCTATCGGGTTGGACGCGGCTCGCCGCAAGGACGCCTAGAGCTTGGCGAGAGCGCGGCGCGCGGCCTGCACGGTACGGTCAATGTCAGCGTCCTCGTGAGCGGCAGAGATGAACGCGGCTTCGAACTGTGACGGGGGCCACATGATGCCCTCGGCCAGCAGTGCCTGATGCCATGCGGAAAAGCGCTCCCTGTCACACTGGCTGGCTTGCTCCCAGCTGGTCACTCGGCCGTCGTGGAAGAACACGGTCAGCATGGCGCCGACCCGCTGCACCGTGGCGGTCACGTTCGTCTCTTGGAGCGCCTGTTTGAGTCCCGCCTCCAGTCGTGCCGACGCGGCCTCGAGCCTTGCGTAGACGGCCGGCGTCAACGCGTTGAGCGTGGTGAGGCCTGCGCTGACGGCCAGCGGATTGCCGCTGAGGGTTCCCGCTTGATAGACGGGGCCACTGGGGGCAACGCACTGCATGACCTCCTTGCGGCCACCATAGACGGCCAGTGGCATGCCTCCCCCGACGACCTTGCCAAGGCAGGTCATGTCCGGCTTCAGCTTGTAGCGCTCCTGAGCGCCACCCGCAGCCAAGCGGCAGCCCGTCATCACCTCGTCGAAGATCGAGACAGCACCCGCGTCCGTGCACAGCGACACCAGTCCCTCCAAGAAGCCAGGCTCGGGAGGCACACAGCCCATGTTGCCCGCCACGGGCTCGACGATGACGGCAGCGATCTCCTGACCGCGCTCATCGAATAGCCCCTCCAGCGCGCTCAGGTCGTTGTACGGCATGCTCAGCGTGTTCTGGACCATGGCCTGCGGAACGCCGGCAGAGTCTGGGTTGCCGAACGTCGCCGCGCCGCTCCCCGCCTGGACCAGCAGGCAGTCCGCGTGGCCGTGGTAGGCGCCGTTGAACTTCACGATCACGTCCCGACCCGTGAAGCCCCGAGCGACGCGCAGCGCGCTCATCGTGGCTTCGGTGCCGCTGCTCACACAACGCATCATCTGGATGCTCGGGTAGAGTTCCATTACCCGCTCGGCGAAGCGCAGCTCGAGCTCCGTGGGGGCGCCGTAGGACAGTCCTCGCTCGGCGGCAGCCTGCACTGCCTTCACGGTCGGGGCGTGTGCGTGCCCGAGCAGTGCAGGACCCCAGGAGCCGATGTAGTCGATGTACTCGCGTCCGTCCGCGCTCGTGACCTTGGAGCCGTGGGCGCTCGCGATGAAGATCGGGTGCCCTCCGACCGCGCGGAAGGCGCGAACGGGGCTATTTACCCCGCCAGGCATTCGGAGGGCGGAGTCCTTGAAGAGTTGTTCCGAGCTGGTCATCGCCAGCAGGGTGTTGAAAAACACTCTGCCAATCAACAACAACCGTTCCCGCGCGCCCTCTCGAACGCCTTTCGGTGCGGCAGAACCCTCACTTTCATCGGGTTTTGCCAGGGGCGCGGTTCTCCGCGCGGAGAAGCCTGCGGGATACTGAAAAGCGCAGCCTGGGGGGCGTGCGGCACTCTGGCGCTGGTGACCGCTTCAGTCGACGTGACGCCGCGCGCGGTCCACCAGCTGCGCACGCCAGGCTTCGATGCGCCCGAGCACGTGCTCGGGCCAGCAGAGCCGGGAGATGCGGCCCAACAGGTGGGGCGTGTGGTCGCCGCCGCGAGAGCGCTCACCAAACACCTCGCTGGCCGCTTCCACGGACTCCTCTGCGGCGTCCAGATCCTCCAGCTCGAGCTGGAGCCACGCGCGGGTCAGCAGGAAGTGCTGGCGCGGCTCCGCTTCTTCCACATGGATTTGCTCGGCCTCGAGCAACAGGCGTTGCGCCAGCTCACGGTCGTGGCGCGCCAAGGCGACCTGACAGGGGTCGCTCATCTTGGTGAACAGGGCTTCAGCCAAATCCGCGTGGATTTCAGCCATGTCCAGGTCGTCGGTGTCGATGCCGATCATGGCCAGCAAGCGCTCGCACGCCGCCTGGCCACGAACGTTGCCCAGGGCCTCGAAAGCGCTGAGCGCGTCCACCGCTCCTACTTCCGAGGAGTAGAAGTTCATCAGCCGGTGCTCGAGGTGAGCCAGCGAGGCATCCGCTTGAGCGATACCCAAGCGATAACCTGCGCGATCGAACTCGTTGCGCGCCTCGAGGGTCAGCCGCCGAGAGCGCTCCGTGTGACCCTCCGAGTGATCCACCCAGCTCAACAGCAGGAGACACTGCCCGCGACCCAGCGGCTGATCCGCTGACTGGAAATGGCTCTCGCCCTGGGAGACGACTTCGCGCGCCCGCTCATAGTTGCCGAGCAGGTACTCGATCTCGCCGATCACCGCCTCGCACTGGGCCTGCCCGAGCAAGCTGCCATGACGCTCGAAGAGCTCGCGTGCCAGCTGAACGAGCAGCAATCCTTCGGCGCTCTGCCCGCGCTCGCTGGCGAGGTGACCCAGCAGGCGCAGGCAGTGCGCCATGTTGATCTCGTCGCCCGCTTCCTCGAAACTGGTGCGGGCAATTTCCGCGTGGATGCTGGCTTCTTCGGTCTGCCCCACGTGGCGGAGGGCCTCCGCGCGCCAGCGGTGCTTCAGGGCCAGGGAGCGTCCGGTGACGTTCTTGAGCAGATCGAGGTCGGCCAGTGTGGCCTTGGGTTCGCGCGCCCCATTCCAGGCACGGCCCAGGAAGTCGAAGAGCAGACCAGCGGCCGCGTCAGGCTGGCCGGCCTCGAGCAGGTTGTGCACTCGCAGGCGCACGATACGTCGCGTGCCCGCTTGCGGATGGTGCCCCAGGGCGCGGGCGGCGGTTTCGAAGACGATGCGCGCGTCACTGCGCTCGCGGAGGCGGGTGAGCAGGTGCTCCTGGAGGAGCGCGTGCGGCCAGCTGTAGCGTCCGGCTCCGCGCGGAAGGATTACTTCAGCGTTCTGCATGCTGGTCGTCGCGGCGGCGGCGGGCACGCCCAGGTCGCTGAGCAGGGGGCCGATGATATCTCGACGCAGGTCGCTTCCCAGGGTGGCTATCGCCAAGGCCCCGAGGCGGTGCTCTTCGGGCAGTGCGTAGAGCCGCTGATCCCAGAGTTCCGCGGTGGTCTTCGGCCGCAGCGCAAGCACTTGCTCCGAGACGCGATAGCCGCTGCGGCTGAACTCCATTTCTCCACCCAGCGCCCATGCGTGGAGCTGCTGCAACGCGAACAGCGGGTTGCCCCGGCTGCGCTTCGCGGCCTCCGCGACCGCCGCGTCGTCCAGAGGCAGGGCAGCGCGCAGCAGCGACTGCGTGGTCTCGGCGTCCATCGCGTTGACTTCGATGACTTCCCCGTCCATTGCCTCGCGGAGCTGGCGAATGCGCTCGGCAGCGGGCGCGCCGATCTGTACGTCCTCGCTGCGCACCGTGGCGACCATGACGATGCGCTGATCAGGCTCTTCCGCGTGGATCTTGTGGAAGCCGTCGAACGTGGCCTCGCTCGCCTGGTGCAAGTCATCGAGCCAGAACAGCAGCGGCCGTTTACGCGCGATGCGTCGCAGGGTGTAGCGGATCACCAGGCGCCGGACCTCCAGCGTATCCAGCGTGAAGCGCACACCGCTGGGGCCCAGTGGGCGCTCGGTGTCTGCGGGCGTGGGGCGGATCCATTCAGAGGCACCCGCGACCCACGCACGACCGTTCTTGTCGGATTTTCCGACTTTCCAGCGGGTGAGCAGCGAGCGCTCGATGGTGTCTCGGTCGGTGCGTTCGAAGTTGAAGTGCGTGATCACGGCGCCGAGCATGCCGTCCAGCGGGCCACGCACCGTGCGGTAACGGGCGCGTAGCGGCACCATGGTGCCCTCTTCGTGAACCGCTTCGCACAGCCACTCGGCGATGCGGCTCTTCCCGACACCCGCGGAGCCAACCAGGATCACCAGCCGATGAGGTGGGCCCTGGGCATCCACCACCTGATCGCAGATCTCCCGCAGGTGGCTGCGGATCTCTTCGCGACCGACGATCGGGCTGGGGCGGATGCTGAGGAGACCGGGGGCACGCTCCGGTGCCCGACCGAGCTCGCGCGCCGGACCTCTCCCCCCCGAACGCCGAGTGGTGATGGGCTTGCCGCTGGTGGTGCGCAGCTCCGGGAAGCGCCATTTATCCGCAGGGATATCAGAGCTGGGGCGCCACTGGGACCACAGCATGCGAGCCTCGTTGGCGAACTCGAAGCGATCCCAAGGGCGCTTTGCCAGCAAGCGCATCACGAACTCGCCGACCTCCTTCGGTGCGTCCACCACCAACTTCGGTTCGGGCGGCGGCTCGAAGGCGTGCTTCTTCAGCAGCTCTTTCGAGGTGCCGCGGAACGGCGAGCGACCACACAGCATCTTGTACAGGATGCAGCCCAGGCTGTAGAGAT
Organism: Polyangia bacterium; assembly: GCA_030433055.1. Taxonomy (GTDB): domain Bacteria; phylum Myxococcota_A; class Polyangia; order Polyangiales; family Polyangiaceae; genus JAHBVY01. The sequence continues at coordinate 3,266 of JAUILJ010000149.1, read as the reverse complement.
CCGTCGCCCCGCACACGTGGTGCATCTCGTGCTGGATCTGCTCCGGTGCCATGTAGCCGGGAGTGCCCGCGCCGGCGTGCGGCGCGAACTCCATGGCCTTCTCCCCGTCGAGGCGCTCGTCGTGAGGATCCTGCTTGAGCCATGCCAGGCCGAAGTCGAGGATGTGCACCAGAGGAGGCGCCGCATCGATCTCCTCGACGAGGACGTTGGATGGTTTCAGGTCTCCATGCACGATCCCGCGCGCGTGTGCGTGAGCGAGCGCGCCCAGGACCTGATCGACGATGGTCCAGATGATGGGGAAGGTGAGGCGAACCTGACTGAGGTCGTGCAGGGACGCGCCCGCCACCAACTCCATGCCGAGGTAGGGCGATCCGTCCATCAACTGGCCGAAGTCTCGTGCGCGCACGATGGACGGATGGTTGAGTGCTGCGAGCGCCCGCGCCTCCTTGTAGAACCACGCGATGTACTCGTCTGCGAGCTTGCCCTCGGGAGGAATGACGCGCTTGATCGCGACGTCCTCACCCGTGGCCTGATCACGGCAGCGGTAGACGATGCCCATGCCGCCTTCGCCGAGCACGTTGAGCACCTCGTAGCGCTGGGCGATCACGTGTCCCGGCAGGACTGCGAGCTTGCTGTCTTTCGAAGGCTCAGGGCGGGAGCGATCGCTCAGCACCGCGGCTGACGGAATACTCGGAGGGGCTTCGTCGGAGAGCGGCTCGGCGTCGATGGTCTGTGGCGCCTCGGAGTGGCTCGCGGATTCCGGCGTCGGCGCAGCTGCGCCTTCGGCCTCACCGGCTCCTGATCGCTCGACGGATGCTTCCGCGGCGTCGCCCTTCGACTGGGCTCGCTCTTCGCCCCCTTCGGCCATAACGGCGCGAGAGTGTAGTCAGCCAAGGCGCGCCGTCGATAAGAAGTCGCTGGGTTTTGCCGGAGCGTGTCGGACGCTTGGACGTCAGGCGATGGACGCTGTCGTATGCGCCGTCGGTTGCTCGCATTCTGCGGAGTGAGGTTCCGCCTGAATCCCCGTCGAATCCGCGGCCGACCCGGTTGGGGGGCCGTGTTCGGTTGGCTCTTGGGAGCGGAGGCGCTATGGGGACGCCATGGCTAGGCGCACGTTGAACGATCCTCCGCTCACCCAATCTGATCCCGAAATTGCGGCATTGATCGCAGCAGAGGAGCGCAGGGAAGTCGACAAGCTGAGGCTCATTGCGAGTGAGAACTACGTGTCCCGCGCGGTTCTCGATGCCACCGGGAGCATCCTCACCAACAAGTACTCCGAAGGCTATGCCGGGAAGCGCTACTACGAAGGCCAGCAGCTGATCGATCAGATCGAGCTACTGGCGATATCCCGCGTAAAGCAGCTGTTTGGGGCCGAGCACGTGAACGTGCAGCCCTACAGCGGTAGTCCAGCGAACCTCGCTGCCTACCTGGCCTTCTGCAAACCGGGAGATCCAGTGCTGGGCCTTGGGCTGCCCGCCGGAGGCCACCTCACCCATGGCTGGAGCGTGTCCATCACGGGCAAGTACTTCGACAGCCACGGCTATGGCGTGAAGCGAGACGACCAGCGCATCGATTTCGATGAGGTGGTGCGGTTGGCGCGCGAGCACAAGCCCAAGCTCATCTGGTGTGGCACGACTGCATATCCACGGACGCTGGACTTCGCTCGGTTCCGGGAGATCGCGGATGAGGTGGGGGCGATCCTGTGTGCCGACATCGCGCACATCTCGGGTCTGGTGGCGGGGGGAGCTCACCCGACGCCGGTCGGCATCGCGGACGTGGTCACCACGACCACCCACAAGACGCTGCGCGGACCCCGCGGCGGCATGATCCTGTGCAAGGCCGAGCACGCGAAGGCGATCGACCGCGCCGTGTTCCCTGGGTTGCAGGGCGGGCCCCACAACCACACGACTGCGGGTATCGCCGTGGCCGCGGGCGAGGCGCTAAGGCCAGAGTTCAAGGAGTACGCGCACGCTGTGGTTGCCAACGCAAAGGCGCTGGCCGAGGGGCTCAAGAGTCGCGGATTCGATCTGGTCACGGGCGGCACCGACAACCACCTGATCCTGCTGGACCTGACCAGCAAGAACGTACCCGGGAAGGTGGCCGCGCAAGCGCTGGACCGCGCTGGGATCGTGGCCAACTACAACTCGGTTCCATTTGACCCGCGCAAGCCCTTCGATCCTTCCGGGCTGCGCATTGGAACACCGTCCATCACCACCCGCGGCATGGGCAGCGCCGAGATGGCGAAGCTCGCGGAGTGGATGGAGCGGGTGGTCGCTGCACCCGAGGACAGCGCCGTCGTGGAAGGCGTGGCAGCGGAGGTCAAGGAGCTGTGCGCCGAGTTCCCACCGCCAGGGATTCAGATCGACTAGCGTGGGGGAGGCCGAGCTACGCTACTTCGCCTTCGGGGCGAATATGGCGAGTCGCGTGGTGCGCACGCGGCGACGCGTGAATCCCTCACGCGCGGAGGCAGCGTGCCTCACCGGATATCGCTTGGTCTTCGAGGATCGCGGTATCCCACTCCTCGAACCGGCCTTCGCCAGTATCCGTGAGGATACCGGCGGGGAGGTTTGGGGCGTCCTGTACCACTTCACAGCCGACGAGTTCGCTTGCCTCGATCGCTTCGAGGGGCCCAACTATCGGCTGATCGAGGTCGAGGTAGAAGGGCGGGAGAGCGGGCGGCAATCGGCCTTCGCCTACGTGGCTTGTCGTGTGGTGAAGGGCAAGCGACCCTCCCGTCGCTACCTCGATCTGCTGAAGGAAGGTGCGATCGAGCACCAACTCCCCGGCCGTTACCTCGAGGAACTGGACTCGCATCGCGCCGCGTGGGCGCCGCCGGGTGCTAGCTTCGCGCTGAACCTGGTGGTCAGCTCCGTGGAGTGGGTGCGTAGCCACCGGCCTTCCACCCAGGAGGCGCGCCGCGACCGGCGCCGTGGTTTCCCTGGTGCCAAATGACGACCGGCGAGCCTTTTCTGATCACTTGCCGTGGGTGATGACCCAGTAGATCGCGTACCACATCAGCGCTGCGGTACCGACCAGGAGCCCCACGACTAGCGGCGCTGGCAGGCCCACGGCGCGCGGCCGGTCTGCGTCAGTACTAGCTAGTGAAGCCTCTGTGGGCGTCGTGTCGTCCCGGGGTTCGATGTCGTTCTTCATCAGTGCCTCCAGCGCTGCGCCTGCATCGGCGAAGCGCGCTGCGGGATCGCGGTTCACGCAGCGAGCGAACCAAGCGTCGAATCCGCTGCCCAAGGCGTTGCCGCCGAGCTCTG
>JAUILJ010000148.1 GCA_030433055.1 Polyangia bacterium | reverse complement strand
CAGGCGCCCCTCCGGCTGGCCTTCCACGACCCGGCCGTCCTCGGTCTCCTCCGCTCCGAGGCCCAATGCGCGCAGCCCCTTCACCATCTCCGCGATTCGATCGCTCTCCTTCACCCGCAGCTCACCCACGTCGAAGAAGCGCGTGGTGCCCTTGGCGCGGGCGGCGAGCGCACAGGCGATCGGGATCTCATCGATGGCTCGAGTCGCGATCTCGCCACCGACGCCGGTAGCCTTCAGCTCGCTGGCACCGGTGCTGACTTGCCCCACGGGCTCCCCGAGCGCCGTGCCTTGAGGTTGCACCCGCAAGCTCCCGTAGAACTGCTTGACGATATCCAGGAAGCCCGTGCGGGTCGGGTTCAAACCTGTATTCCGCACGGTAACAGTGCTCCCCTCGACGAGCAGCCCTGCCGCCAGAATGAAGGCCGCCGCAGACATGTCACCTGGGACATCGATCTCGAACGCCTCGATGCAGTTCGGATCGGCGGGAGGGTGCAGCTGGACCAACGTGCCCACCGTCTCGATGGGCAAGCGCAACGCCTGCAGCATGCGCTCGGTGTGATCACGACTGAGCAGCGGTTCGCTGACGATCGTGGGCCCCGATGCGTAGAGCCCCGACAGCAGCAGCGCGCTCTTCACCTGCGCGCTGGAGATCGGCATCGTGTACTCCAGCGGGTCGAGGCGCGTGCCCGGCGCTACCCCCGCGATGCTCAGGGGCGCGGTGATGTCCCCTTCCTGCTGGGGGTGAGGCGCGCCGTCTATGCGCCCGCCGCGTTTCCCCAAGGGACCGGCTACCCGTGCCATCGGGCGGCGACTGAGGCTGACGTCTCCCACCAGGCGGCTCGAGAATGGCTGAGCACACAGAAGGCCACACAAGAGGCGCATCGTGGTGCCCGAGTTGCCGCAGTCCAGATCTTGCTGCGGCGCATCCAGTCCACTCAAGCCGACTCCGTGACACACCAGACTCCCCTTGGAGTCGTCATCGAAGCTCACCCCCATGGCGCGGAACGCGTTCAGCGTGGCGACGTTGTCCTCTCCGTAACTGAAGCCACGAATCCGACTGCTCCCACGGCTGAGAGCGCCGAAGATCAGCGCTCGGTGGCCGATGCTCTTGTCACTCGGCACCGGAACACTGCCGCTCAGCGGCTTGTCCGCGGGGAATATTCTCAGCGTACTCACAGCTGACCTTCCCCGACGCCTGGGGTGGTCGTGGCGTTGATGACCTTGGCCTGCGGGGGCACACCCAAGTAGACGCTGAGCTTGTCCAGCAACACACCCAGCGCCTGGCCGTCGATCGCGGCCACGAACTTGGACTCCTTGCCCTCGGCCTGCGCCTCGAGCTTCTGCACCGGGTTGGTCACCCCAAGCAGGCTCGTGAGCCAACCAACGGACTGCAGCAGCTCCTGAATGCTGAGCAACGACGCGGCTCCCGCCTTGGCCTGCTCTTCGTCCCCGTAGACGGTGGTCCCCGCGAGGTGCATCCCCGGGGATTCGAAATTGCCCACCATGCGCACAGACTCCATGCCATTGAGGAACGGGAGCTGACCGGTGAGCGCTGCCACGGCGTCCTGCTCTTTCAGGTCCAGGCCGGCGACCAGGGGCGCGCCAGGAGTGTTGAGCAGATCCCCCATGTACTTGGGGACCTGGTGCTTCACCAGGCCATCGGCGATCCGATCGAGCACCCGGCGCATGCCGGTCTCATTGCCAAACACCGCCGTGTGCTCACTCAGCACCACGAAGCCGACGTTGCGCGAGACGTACAGCGTCTTGCCCGCGTAAGTCTGCTTGACCAGCGGCGCCCCCAGCGGGGTGTCGGTCACGCCATCCGCGGCGGCTTCAATCGCTGCCGGGTTGAAGTTGCCGGTAGCCGCCGCCGCGACGTCGAGCCCGCTCATCGAGTAGAAGCCGATATACAGCTTGTCCAGATCGCGCTTCGGCTCGAAGCCCGCCGACGGAGGCACCGGCGCGCGCTCGCTGAAGATGCGTTCCATGCGCTGCCCGAAGTCCGAGGCGAACAGGACCTTGGCGTCTACCACCATCATGCCCACCGCTCCGCTTGGCAGGAGCGCCAGCGGATCGGCGTCCACGTCGACCGGCTTCGCGTCGTCGCCGGTCTTGGTGATGATCTCCTCGTCCTTGGGACAAGCCGTGGTGAGCAACCCCAGCGCTGGCAACGCGAAGATCAGCGCCCGGCTGAGCCAAGTGCGCGCGCGCCTCACCGACTACCTCCGAGCTCGTCTTTGAGCGCGCCGAGGAGCCGGTCGTTCTCGCGCGGAGTGCCCACGGTGATGCGAACGTGCTCAGGACCCACAGGTCGAATGATGACACCCCGCTTGAGCAACGCATTGAAGAGCTCGCGCGCGGGCCGCTTCACCCCACAAAACACGAAGTTGCACTGGCTCGGCGCGGTCTCGAAGCCGAGCTCGCCGAGCGCCGCGTGCAGGCGGGCTCGCTCCTGGGCGTTCTCCCGCACGGAGCGCTCCACGTGCTCCTGATCCTCCAGCGCCGCGACCGCCGCGGCCTGGCCCAGCGAGCCCACATTGAACGGCGCGCGCACCCGGTTCATGTAGTTGATCAGCGACTTCGGACCGATCGCGTAGCCCACGCGAAGGCTCGCCAAGCCGTAGATCTTGGAGAACGTGCGCGTCAGCACCAGCCGCTCTCGCAGGCCGCGCAGCGTGAGGCCGTCGGCGTAGTCATCAGCGGAGACGTACTGGATATAGGCCTCATCGAGCACGACCGTCACCTCGGGAGGCACTTCCTTGAGCAGCTTGCTCAACTGCTCCCGGCCCACGTGCGTGCCGGTGGGGTTGTTCGGGTTGGCGATGAACATCAACTTGGTGTTTGGCTGCACCGCGGCTGCCATCGCCAGCAGGTCGTGGGTCCAGTCCTTGGTTGGCACCGCGGTGAAGGGCACGCCATGAGCCAGCGAGGCCAGCTTGTAGACGACGAACGCCGGGTCCGCGAACACCACGTGGTCTTGCCGCGTGGTAAACGTTCGGATCAGCAGCTCGAGGATCTCGTTCGAGCCGTTGCCCTGGATCAGCTCGTCCATTTCCACGCCGTGGAAAGCGCCCAGGCGCTCCCGCAGGCGGAAGGCGGCGGCATCGGGATAACGATGCCCTTCGGAGAGCGCAGCGCGCACCGCTTGCATCGCCTTGGGGCTTGGGCCCAGCGGGTTCTCGTTGCTCGCAAGCTTGATGATGTCGCTGAGCCCGAGCTCTCGCGCGACCTCCTCGATGGGCTTGCCCGCCTCGTAAGGAGTGAGCGACTCGATCTCAGGGGTAACCAGACTCGCCATGTCGCGGCGAGCCTACTGACTCACCCCGCGGAACGGCACAAAAACCGACCCTGAGCTCCCTGAGCGACCGACCTGAAGGCTGAGGATCGAACCGTTCAGCCTTCAGTCGGGAACGAACCGAGCACCTTCAAGAAGCGCGTGCTGCGCTTGACGCTCTCGATGGCGGTGACGAGCGAGCGATCCGTCACGTGTCCGCTGAGCTCCACGTAGAACAGATAGTCCCAGTTCTCCCCCTTGACGGGCCGAGACTGCAGCATCTTGAGGTTCACTCCGCGTTCGGCGAAATGTCTCAGCACGTCGAACAGCGCCCCGGCGGTGTCGTCCACGCTGAACAGCAGCGCTGTCGTATCGTGGCCAGAGCGACCGCTGGGCCGCGCCGTGGCGATACCGAAGCGGTAGCGCATGTCTGGCTCGTCGCCGATATTGCCGCGAACGACCTGATACGCGCCCAGTTCGGAACCGCTGGGAACGATGGCGGCGGCGCCCGCGTCCCCACTCACCAGCTGAAGCGCCACGAGCGGGGACCGCACGTCGAGCACGGTGGCCTTCGGCAGCTCCTTCTGCAGAAAGGCTTCGCACACGGTGTGGGCGTGCGCCGTGAGATAGAGCTTCTCGATGTCGGCCAGGTTGCCCGTTTGGTTCACCAAGTCGAGCCGATAGGGCACGCGGCGCTCCGCGGTGAGCACCAATTCGGAGTTCCCTAGCGCATCCAGCGCGCTCTGGGAGAGCCCTTCTTCGCTGGATTCGAAGGGGAACACCGCGAAGGTCGCTCGACCTCGGCTTACTTCCTCGAGGCAACGCGCAATGCTGACGCACTCGAGCAGCTCTGCTGAGCGCCCAAAGTGCGCGCGCGCCACCTGGAAGCCCAGGCCGCCCTCCGGTCCCAGGTAGGCAACAGCCGTCGGTTGTTCCAGCGCGGTCGCCTCTGCGCGCAGCTGCATCAGCACCGCACGCAGTGCTTCCACGGGGATCTTACTCCCAGAGAGCCTGGCCAGCAGGCTGTCCACCCAGGCGTCGCGTCCCACGTCCTGAGGCTGAGTACCTTCCAGGTAAGGCTGCAGCTCGAGGCTGAGGGAGAGCCGTTGCTCCAATGCCTGAAGGAGCGTGGCGTCCGCCTCGGCGATGCGCTCACGCAGTTCGCGTACTCTGAGTTCCACTTCCGACATGCTGACCTCTTCTCGCGTCGAGTTGCCCGGGCACGCACGACGCTGTGCGCGAACGCGGGCGCCAACGAACGCGCGCCCGCTGGCGCGACCTCCAACAACTTAGGGCCAAGCGGCCGGAATGTCCGCCATTCGGTTGGGCAGACTGCCCCCGCGCCGAGCCGGGCTGGAGCATGCCCTCACAGCGCTGAGAGACCGGTCAGGCCGCTTTCGTCTTCTTTGCGCTGGTGCCGCCCTTGTCCCCACCCGAACCGCCACCGGAGCCGCCAGAACCACCCGAGCCGCTCTCCGAGCCCCCGGATCCTGACCCCCCGGAGCTGCCCGAGCCGCCCTTGGAGGTGTAGCCGTCCGCGTACCAGCCTCCACCCTTCAGCAGGAAACCTGCACCTCCGGAGATCTGGCGCTTCGCCTTGGGTTTGCCGCACGTCGGGCACTTCTTGAGCGGGGCGTCGCTGATCGACTGCTCCGCTTCCCACTGATGGCCACAGGCTTCACATACGTATTCGTAGGTCATGAGCGCTTAACTCCTCGACGGCCAGGCTCTCCGCGAAACTTCGCGAGATTTCGCTCATAGAGGGTGCGAGCCGATACCTGACACGGGGCGCGTAATTTGTTCGGTCTGCCGCGCCTGTCAACCCGAACGGCCACGAAGCGACCCAAAGTTTTCGTGACGTGAAGGAACAGCTATACGACCCCGGCGAGGAGCCATGTCGACAATCCCCTATCGACCCTCAATCGACGGACTTCGAGCCTTCGCCGTTTCCTCGGCCGTAGTCTTCCACTTGGAGCGTGCTTGGCTCCCGGGTGGTTTCGTTGGGGTGGACGTGTTCTTCGTCATCTCTGGCTACTTGATCTCCTGGATCTTGCTGGCCGAGATCAATGACGAACGCTTCAGCTTTGGAGAGTTCTACCAGCGAAGAATAGCGCGGCTGATGCCAGCTTTCTTCCTGGTGGCCTTCAGCACTTTCCTGGGCGCGTTCGTGACGTACACGGCCCTCGACTTGTCTTCGACAGGTGCATCCCTGACCGCCGCATCGCTGGGCTTGGCCAATGTCAAAAGCATTGCGCAGGGGAACTATTTCCAGCTGTTCAGGGACGCCCAACCCTACCTCCACTACTGGTCACTGGCAGTCGAAGAGCAATTCTACTTGGTCTTCCCACCAATGCTCTTGGTGGCGCGGCGCGGAGGCCGCACGGGCCAGGCGATCCTGCTCGTGCTCCTCGTGGTCGCCAGCTTCGCTGGGTGTGCCTACCTCTCATACAGCCGACCGACGTGGGCATTCTATCTCTTCCCAGCTCGCGCCTGGGAACTCGCGGGCGGTGGCCTGCTCGCCCTCGGGACCACCAGTGGCAGACTCCCATCCCGGCCCCGCTGGCTCCAACCGATGGGCTTAGCTCTGCTGCTCGCGAGCTTCTGGTTGGTCAGCGAGTCAAAGGCCTTTCCTGGGTTTCAGGCCCTGCTCCCAGTGACTGGCACCTTGCTCCTCCTCTGGCCTGAGCCGGTCGGACCCAAGGGATACGTAGCCCGCCTGCTCGAGCATCCCATCTTGGTGGCGCTGGGCCAGCGCTCGTATTCACTCTACCTCTGGCACTGGCCGGTCTTCTGCCTGGTCGACTACCGATTCTTCGGATGGCCACTTCTACCTCGGCTGGGGCTCAAGCTCGTACTCACTGCACTCCTGACCTGGATTTCCTACCGCTACGTCGAATCACCCGCGCGCCGACGTCTTCGCGTCAGACGCGTAGCGACACGTCGACTGGGTTTCGCGTTCGCCCTCGGTTGCTCGCTCGCCGGCGCGGGGCTTGGGCTGTGGACTCGGCTTCATTTCTACGCTGACGCGACGGTGACCGCAGGGCGGGCCCGTCATTTCAACACTTCCGGCAAGGCTGGGGAGATAGTGCTGATCGGTGACAGCAATGGTTCGATGTATGGCACGGCCCTGCGCGACCTTGCAGAGTCCTACGACTATCGCCTTACCGTCATTAGCGCGTCAGCAGGCGACCCGCTGCCCAATGGCAACGACGAGAGCTTGTGGCGGGCATCCCTTCAAACGATCAGTGAGCGCCATCCCGACATGGTCATCTTTGCCGCCGCCTGGGCCGAAAAACTTCAAGAAGAGAAGCAGCGTCTACCCCAAGCACTCGAGCAACTGCGGCCACTCACCGGACGGATCATCCTGTTGACCCAACCCCCGATCCGTCCGGAAACGGCAAGCCGCGATGGCTTCCGGAACGGACATCGCCCTCCGTTCTTCGAGCAACCAGAACCGTTGGAGCAGCGCAATCGCACAAATCGTTTCGTGAAGGCGCAGGCGTCGGGTTCGGTTCAGGTGGTTGACATCGAGCACCTATTCAAGCGCGAGGATGGTTCGTTGATCGTGCTCGACGACCAAGGGAGACAACTCTTTCAAGATGGGCTCCACCTTTCCGGCCAAGGGGCCGAGCGCGTAGCCGCGGTTCTGGCCCCACTACTGCAGAACCACTGAACACGAATGGGTACTCGACCCCAAAAAAGGGGTGTCCCCTGTTCAGACTGCTTGTGTGCGCAGTCCTGGCAGTGTACGACTGTACAGTGCCTAGCATGACCATACATCACGCTAGGTGAACATACGGGCGAAGGTTCGAGCACCCACTTCGGGGTGCCCCACCGATGAGCGTCGTGGCCGCGCCATGGCGCTCCCGGAGTCGGAACCGGTCCGGTCGAAGGTTGAATGTCCCAGCTCCACCCGTTGGGCCTTCGCGCTGTGACAGCATTGCAGTCGCCGTGCGCGTGGGCACCCACCGGAGGCCTGGTGTTTTCGCGATTTCCGCTTCGGAACGCGAGGCACGGTTTTCGCCCTGAATGGGTGCGAAACTCAGCATTTCCGGCTGGTTATGGGGGTGAGGGTCCGCTGCAATCCATCGATCGGACACGGAAACGCGCTCCGTGGCCCCAGCAGAACCACACGGAACGAGCCTTGCTTGGTTTCCGTGCAGCTCTGCGCAGGCATTCGAACGAGAAGGCTGCATGGCGTTCTGCGTTTGCTAAGCCCGTTCAGGGGAGAGATCCTGTGTCCCGCCACGAGGCGCAGCGGGAGGTCGCACCTGGTGTAACGGGCTGAATCCCCGCGGGAAGCAGCGCATGCGCGTTGCGAGGACATATCGATGCACATCAAGAAGATTGAGATCGCTGGCTTCAAGTCGTTCGTCGACCGAACGGTGATCCACTTCGATCACGACGTCATTGGCATCGTCGGCCCCAACGGGTGCGGCAAGTCCAACATCGTCGACTCCATTCGCTGGTGCATGGGCGAACAGAGCGCCAAGCACCTGCGTGGGCGAGCCATGGAAGACGTGATCTTCAACGGCTCGGAGTCCCGCGGCCCTCACGGCTTCGCGGAGGTGACGATCACCTTCGACAACACCGCCTCGGAGTACGCCACGACGCTCCCGGAGGAAGTGCGCGACTTTCCCGAGATCGCCATCACACGGCGGCTGTTTCGCGATGGTACGAGCGAGTACCTGATCAACAAGACTCAGGTTCGCCTGCGCGACGTGACCGATCTGTTCCTCGGCACGGGCGTCGGCACCAAGGCCTACTCCATCATCGAGCAGGGCCGCGTTGGCCAGATCGTCAGCGCCCGCCCCGTGGATCGTCGACTGTTCCTCGAGGAAGCGGCGGGTATCACGAAATACAAGCAGCGCCGCAAGCAGGCCGAGCGCAAGATGGACCTGACGCGGCAAAACCTGCTGCGCATCACGGACATCGTAAACGAGATCGACCGGACTCGCGCCTCCTTGCGTCGTCAAGCGGCCAAGGCCGAGCGCTTCGTTCGTTACCGCGAGGAACTGGACGAGCTGACGCTTCACGACGCCTCGCACCGCTTGCTCGAGATGATCGTGATGGAGCGCGTCGAGCGCACCGGCCTCGAGACGTCCAAAGAGCAAGTCACCTACACGCGCTCCGCGCTGGAGGAGGAAGATCAAGCCCTCGCCAGCGCGCGTGCGGAGGCTCAGCAGATCGAGCAGCGCGCCGACCAGGCCTCCCGCGCAGCCTTCGAGACCGACAACGAGGTCACCACGTTGCAAGGAGAGATCCAGCGCTCGATGGATCGTCTGGGGCACTTGGCGGAGCGAGAGAAGTCGGCTGTGGTGGAGCTGGCCGACGTCGACGATCGCATCCAGCGCGCCCAGGCCGAAGGTGCCGAGGTGTGGAGCAAGCTAGAGGAGCTCGACGCCGCCCAACGCACCCGGGAGGCAGACACGCAAGCCGAGAACACGGCGCTGGCCGATCTCCACTCGGGTCAGACCGAAGCGGAGGCCAAGCTTTCGGGCTTGCGACAGGAGCTGGCAGAAGCGCGCACTGGCGCGGCCACCGCGACCACTCGCCTGGAAGCCATCGCGCGACGCGTGAGCGACGCCCGCGTCCGCCTGGACAGGCTCGGAGTGGAGCGGGAGACGTTCAGCGAAGAGCAGAGCGATCTCGGAGCTCGTGAGGTGGCGCTGGCCAAGAGCGTCGCCGAGCTCGCGGAGGGGCGCCGCATCTCCCAGGAGGAGCGCACGGAGCTGGAAGCCGAGTTGCCCGGCCTCAAGCAACGCGTCCAGGAGAGTGAGAAGCAGGTGGAGGGCGTCAAGAACGAGCTCTCCCAGCGCAAGAACCGCCTTCGCGCCCTGGAGGATCTGCACCGCCGCCTCGACGGCGTCGGATCCGGCGTGCGCTCCGTGCTCAGCAGCAAGGACGGCTCGGTGCTTGGCCTCGTCGCCGATCGCATCGAGGCGCCGGAAGATCTCACCGATGCGTTCGCGTCGCTCCTGGGCGACCGCCTACAGAGCGTGGTCGTGAAGAGCCCCGAGCGCGGCCTCGAGCTGCTCGATCAACTCAAGCAAGGGGATCGTGGACGCGCGACGCTGCTCCCCCAGCGGCCCCGTTACATCGCGGGCAGCCGTCAGCACATCGAAGATCCTCGCGTCCTGGGCTGGCTGGTCGATCGCCTACGCTACGCCGCCGAGGACGAGGCGCTGGTCCAGGCCCTCGTCGGCGACGCCCTGCTCGTGAGCAGCGCAGCAGACGCGATCGGCGTCTCCCGGGATCGCCCCGGCTGCTCCGTCGTCGCCCTCGACGGCACCGTGGTGCGCGCCGATGGCTCGATCAGCGGCGGCAGCCGCGACGACGTCGCCGCGGGCATGGTCGAGCAGAAGCACGAGATGCGAGTGCTCGCCGAGGAGGTTGGCCAGCTGAGCGCGACCCTCGAGGAGCGGCTCTCGGAGCTTCACGCGCTGAAGGCTCGCTTCACCGAGCTGACGACTTCGCTCGACCAGGCTCGGCAGTTTGCTCACGAAGGTGAACTGGCACACATCAAGGCCGAGAAGGATCTCGCGCAGACGCGCCGAGAGCTGGAGGCGCTCGGCAAGCGCCAGGACGCCCTCGAGAAGGAGCTGGTCGAACTCACGACGACGGTGGAGAACGCGGCTCAGGAAGAGTCCGAGTGTCGCGACATCTTCACCCAGGCCCAGCACCGCGAGACCCACGTGCTGAGCGAGCTGGGCAAGGCCGAGTCGGAGGCGCAGGCCTGGCGCGACCGCGTCGCCGCCCAGACATCACTCTTGACCGAGCGCAAGGTTCACCTCGCCCAGGTCAAGGAGCAATACGACGCGGCACGGGAGTCTCTCGAGCGCATCCAGGCTGCCCTCACCGAGCTGTTCGAGCGCCAAGCTCGCCTGGCGGACGAGGTGATTGACTCCGCACGGAACTATGGGCGCACGGCGGCCGGGCTCATCCTGTCCAACGAGGCGCGCATCACGGCAGAGCTAGCGGCGGAGGTGGCGCACAAGGAGCTGGCCGACGCTCGCGAGCTGCTGGACCAGGTGCGCCACGCGCTCGGCACCAAAGAGGACTCGCTCAAGCACCTGCGGGCAGACCTCGACGTGCAGGAGGAAGCCGCTCAGCATCACTCGATGGCGCTGCAGCGCATGGAGATCGAGCGCGGTCACTTGTTGCAGGGGATCCGCGAGCGCTTCCGCGGCCTGGATCTGAACCGCGTGGTGGGCGACTACCACAAGCGCCCGGCTCCGGACGAAGAGCATCGCCGCCGCATCGACGAGCTGTCCAAGCTCATCGATCGCATGGGCCCGGTGAACCTCGACGCCCAGACCGAGTACGAAGACGCCGAGCGGCGCTTCGCCGAGCTCAACGATCAGAAGGTCGACATCGACAAGGCGCTCGCAGAGCTTACCAAGGCGATCCGTCACATGGACAAGGAGAGCCGGCGCCGCTTCAAGGAGACCTTTGACAACGTGAACACGTTGTTCAAGGAGACCTTCAGCAAGCTATTCCGAGGCGGTCGCGGCGAGCTTCGCCTCACGGATCCAGAAAACCTGCTGGAAACCGGCGTCGAGATCCTGGCGCAGCCACCCGGAAAGAAGCTCGGCAACATCGAGTTGATGAGCGGTGGTGAAAAGGCGCTCACGGCCACCGCCCTGATCTTCTCGATGTTCCGCCACCGTCCCTCCCCGTTCTGCGTGCTCGACGAGGTCGACGCACCCCTCGATGAGGCGAACGTCTCTCGCTACAACGAGATGGTGCGCGCGATGACTCACCGCTCGCAGTTCATCCTGATCACCCACATCAAGAAGACGATGCAATCCGTCGACGTGCTGTACGGCGTGACGATGGGAGAGCCTGGCGTCAGCCGCATCGTCTCCGTGAAGGTGAACGAGGAGGCGGGCAGCCGCAGCGAGCAGGTCAGCGCGCTGGAAGCCAAGAAGGCACGCAGCGAGGCCCGCAAGGAGCGCGCGGAACAAGCCGCGAACGAGGCTCGCATCCAGCGTGAGGTTGAGGCAGCCGAGGGCGCTGAAGAGCAGGCGAGCGGCGACGTCGAAGTCGCTTGAACCAGGCCACGAACGAGGTGCGCAGCGGCCTGCAGTGGACAGCAGCGCGCCTCACCCCAAAACCCGCCTCCAGCACCGGACGGCGGGTTTCGGCATGCTGCGGCGCCAGACCAAACGACTCGCTTAGGTTTGGTTCGAGGCCGTGAGTGGACGCTCGATCTGACTACGAAGCCACGGCCCTAGGTACGGCTGCGACGACGCGGACAGCTCGCAGCCGAGCAGGCCCAGCAGCTCCGAACACGGGCGAACGCTCAGCAGCTCCGCGCGGGCGTAGAAGCCCTCCAGTGTGGCCATCACCTGAGCTGAGCGTCGCGAGGGCGCGCTCAGGCTGCCCGGTTGGCAGCTGCAGCTCGGCCACTCGAACACTCACGTCCCGGCTCGGCGTTTGCCCGCAGCAGCCAACGTAGCTCCTTTGCTTCGTCGCCCGTTTCAAAGAACAGTCGCGCCAGCTCACGGGCGAGCATCGGGCTCGCCGTCTGCTCACAGGACGCTGCAAGGTCGAGCGCACGCTGCGAAGCGCCCAGGTTCCCGAGCAGCCTCAGTTCGACCGCAAGCAGCGCTTCGTGCATCACCCCCCAGGCGCGTACCGCTGCGACGCCAAAGAACACGTCGCCGGAAAGGCGCAGCAACGTTTCCGGGTCGCGCGAGGCCGATATCAGACCCGTCAAGAGCTGGTGAACGGCGGGTTCGCGAGGGGCGCGCGCCGCAGCACCTGCGGCCTGCTGCAGGGCCGCCTTCAGGTCGCGTCGTCGCAGCATCTCCCGTGCGGCCGTCAGGTACTCGGTTGCCGACGCAGCCGAGCCGGATCGGTGCCGCGATGACCCACGATTGAGTAGGTCACGTGGATTTCTTGGGGCGCTTCGTCGTGC
>JAUILJ010000147.1 GCA_030433055.1 Polyangia bacterium | reverse complement strand
TGGAAGTGAACCTGATCGGGGACAGCCAGGAAACGCTGAGCCTCTTGCTGCCGCTGCTCAGCCTCAGCATCGCCGTGGTGATCTGGTTTTACATGAGCGGCAACCACACGCTGAACCAGCTCCAGCAGCGCGCTGGAGCTGGCGCGCGGCGGCGGGCCCGGAGTCGGGTAGCCGAGCGGAAATCAAAGAAACACGCACGCTACCGGGTGGTCGACGCCGACACCGAACGGTTCGAAGACGAAGCTCCGCGCGAATCCTCCGGAAGAAGTCAGCCGCGGGCATAGGCGCTCGGGGTTGGGGGTGAGGAGCAACTCCCCGCAGCGAGTTCCGTTGTCACGGACTTGTCCCGAGGAAACGCAGCGGGCCGCTCCGCCAGAAGACGAAGTCGTTCACGCCGCCCGAGGCGCGGGCTCGTCTCCCGGGATCTCGCGATTCGGCGCACGGCCAGGAGGAGCCGTGAGCATGGCGTTGGTCAGATACGGCATGGCCAAAGGCACCAGATCGATCTCCGGATCCAGCTGTTTGCCCAGGCCCTCTGCGACGAGCATCGCGAGGTTGACCACGGTGAAGCTCGGGTCGATCTGCACGCGGTGTTTGCGTAGCACGTTCATCATTCCCCCCACGGCTTCGGACACCTCGATGTCTCCCAGCGTCTTGCCGTAGAGGTTCTCGAGGTAGCCCTTCACCTCGCCTTCGAACGCAGCGTAGTCATCACAGCCAACGCTCGGCGCATAACCGTAAAAGACGCGAGCCGCCCGTGCTCCATCTTGTTGACTCAGCGCCACGAACGTCTCCACCCATGGCCGCAGCAGATCCCCGGGGATCTCCGTCACCATACCCAGATCGATGAGCACCACACGGCTGTCCCGCGTCAAGATGATGTTGCCAGGATGCAAGTCGGCGTGCACGAAGCCATCGGTAAACGTCATCTTCAGGATGCACTCACCACCGAGACGAGCGAGTCGTTTGCGGTCGCCGCCCACCTTCTCAGGCTCCGTCGCCTTCACGCCGTCGATGAACTCCATCACGATCACGCGCTCGGTGCACAGCTCGTCGAACAGGCGAGGCACGTCGATGCCATCGACATCCGCGAAATTGGCCGCAAAGCGCCGGTTATTCTCAGCTTCCTTACGGAAATCCAGCTGATCGCGCAGAGACTCGGCGAACCGCTCGACCGACCCGGGCAAGCTCAGCAGATGCACCGTCGGGATCTTGTCCAAGATGCGCGCTCCGATAGCCATGATCGCCAGGTCGCGCTCGATTTGGTTGGGAGCATCGGGGCGCTGAACTTTGATAGCGACCGCTTCACCGGTGTCCAGCACGCCTTTGTGCACTTGTGCAACCGAAGCCGCGGCAACGCACTCGCTGTTGATCTCGGCGATCCGACCTCTCTTGTCACCAAGCTCGCGATCCAGCATCGCACTGATCGCGGAATAGTCCGCCGGCTTCACGGCGTCCTGAAGCTTGGCGAGGGCGCCAGTGTACTCGGGGTTCAGCAGATCGGGCCGAGTGCTGAGGATCTGGCCGAATTTGATGAATGTCGCGCCTAGCCTCTCGAGCAGCTTCGCCAGCACCTCACCTCGCAGGCGATCGCGTTCCTGCCTGGAGATAAAACCGCGCGGAATTCTCCGCAGCCAGTAACCGAAGAAGGCCAGCGTGCACACGAATGAGATGTGCACGAAGCGTACGGACAAAGTGAGAAAGCGCATGGCTCTGGGGGGCTGAAGGGCGGGCGGACCCTAGCACACCCAGGGCTCTCGTCTTGGTGCCCCACGTCACACGGCTGCCGAGCGGCGTTCTAGTCACCGACACAGCTCCCAGTTCGATGGCGGAGCGCGGCGCTTCCCGCTGCTATGCTCCTCGGGTGCACCGCCCCAAGCCCCCCAAGTTGCTCCATCCAGGGCGTCGCGAGGCTTTCCCAGATCCCCGCCAGGCGGACGATGAAGGCCTGGTTGCCGTGGGCGGCGATCTGGCTCCCTGGCGCCTGATGGCCGCCTATGGGCGCGGCATCTTCCCTTGGTACAACGGCGGGGTTCCGCCCCTGTGGTGGAGCCCCGATCCGCGGACGGTGCTCGAGCCCAGGGACCTGCACATCTCCCGCAGCCTGCGCCGGGTTCTGCGCCGCAAGGTCTTCCAGGTGACCCGAGATCGAGCCTTCTCCGAGGTGATCGGTGCTTGCGCCGCCGAACGGAGCGAGGGCACCTGGATCCTGCCCGAGATGCTGGAGGCCTACGAAGAGCTGTTTGCCCTCGGGCACGCCCACAGCTTCGAGGTGTGGGCCAGCGGTGAGTTGGTGGGCGGATTGTACGGTGTGGCGGTCGGAAAAGCGTTCGCCGCGGAGAGCATGTTCCACCGCGTCACCAACGCCTCGAAGGTAGGCCTCGCGGTGTGTGTAACGAGCCTGGCAAACGCGGGACTCGAGCTCTTCGACGTTCAGTTCCTGACCGACCACTTGGCTAGCCTGGGCGCGCGCGAGATCTCTCGAGAGCAGTACCTCGACCGGCTACAGAACGCCCAATCCGGCGACCTCGATTGGGCCACACTGCCGCTTCGAGACGAGTTTTAGTGCGCCGGAAGTGCTCGGAACTGCATAGAAAACTCATTTTCTTGACTATTTACATCGGAAAACCAAGAAAATAGTAGGTGCCGGTTCCCGACCCCGACGCTATGTGATGCGAATCCCTGCATGGAGCGCGTCGTGAATCCCCCTTTGCTGACCCAACGCTTGACCCACCTGAGGCAGCTCGAAGCCGAGAGCATCCAGATCATCCGAGAGGTCGCCGCCGAGTTCGATAACCCGGTGATGCTGTACTCCATCGGCAAGGATTCATCGGTCATGCTGCGCCTCGCGCAGAAGGCCTTCTATCCTGCAAAGCTGCCGTTTCCTCTGCTCCACATCGATACCACGTGGAAATTCAAGGCGATGACGGAGTTCCGCGACGCCTACTGCCGAGAGCTGGGCTTGGACCTGCTCGTCCATACCAACCCGGAAGGCAAGGCGCAGGGCGTGAACCCGTTCGACTACGGGAGCCAGAAGTACACCACCATCATGAAGACCCAGGCGCTGCTCCAGGCGCTGAGCGCCGGGGGCTATGATGCTGCCTTCGGGGGCGCTCGGCGGGACGAGGAGAAGAGCCGTGCGAAGGAGCGCATCTACTCCTTCCGCGACGAGCATGGCACCTGGGACCCAAAGAATCAGCGGCCCGAGCTGTGGAACCTGTACAACGGCAAGATCACCAAGGGCCAGAGCATCCGCGTCTTCCCGCTGTCCAACTGGACCGAGCTCGACATCTGGCTGTATATCTACCGGGAAAATATCCCGATCGTTCCGCTCTACTATGCGGCTGAACGGCCAGTCGTCGAGCGCGACGGTCAGCTCGTGATGGTCGACGACGATCGCATGCGGCTCCTGCCCGGTGAAGAACCCACCCTTCAGCGCGTGCGCTTCCGCACCCTTGGTTGCTACCCGCTCACCGGAGCCATGCGCTCGGACGCCACCACCCTCCCCGAGATCATCCGCGAGATGTTGCTCACGCGCTTTTCCGAGCGCGGCGGGCGCCTGATCGATTTCGACGAGGAGGGGTCGATGGAAACCAAGAAGCGCGAGGGTTACTTCTAGGATCCGCGAGGACAGGACACGGCCAATGACACATCAGTCCGAGCTCATCGAGAACGACATCGAGGCGTACCTCGAGCAGCACCAGAACAAGGAGCTCCTGCGTTTCGTGGCAGTCGGCAGCGTCGACGACGGTAAGTCGACGCTCATCGGCAGGCTGCTCCATGACACCCATGGGGTCTACGAGGACCAGCTGTCCGCCGTTAAGCGCGCCACCAAGCAGACCGACGTGGAGATCGATTTTTCGCTGTTCACCGACGGCTTGAAGGCGGAGCGGGAACAGGGCATCACGATCGACGTCGCCTACCGCTATTTCTCCACAGAAAAGCGCAAGTTCATCATCGCCGACACGCCAGGCCACGTGCAGTACACGCGCAACATGGCGACCGGCGCGTCGACAGCGAACGTCGCGATCATCTTGATCGATGCGCGACTGGGTGTACTCCAGCAGTCGAGGCGCCACGCCTACATCGCTTCACTGCTCGGTATTCCTCACCTCTTCGTGTGCATCAACAAGATGGACCTGGTGGACTACGATCAGGCCACCTTCGAGCGTATTCGCGCTGAGTTCAGCGCTTTCGCCCGACGGCTCGGGTTCAAAGACGTCACGTTCATCCCCATCAGCGCGCTGCGCGGCCACAACGTGGTTCACGCCAGTGACACGATGCCCTGGTACGCCGGAGGGAAGACGCTGCTCGCGCATCTGGAGACGGTACCCATTGCAGAGGATCGCAACCTCCGGGACCTGCGCTTTCCAGTACAGTACGTAGTGCGGCCGAACCTGGACTACCGCGGTTTCGCCGGGCAAATTGCTTCCGGGAGGATTAAGCGAGGCGACGAGATCTTGGTGTTGCCCTCGATGCGCACCAGCAAGGTGAAGAGCATTGACACCTTCGATGGTCCGCTGGAGGAGGCGTTCGCACCGATGAGCGTGACCCTGCGCCTGGAAGACGAGGTCGACGTCAGTCGGGGTGACATGCTGGTGCGCTCCTCAGAGCGGCCCAAGGTCGCGCAAAACTTTGAAGCCATGCTGGTATGGATGAGCGAAGCAGCCCTCGACGTCGGGAAGAGCTACTTCATCAAGCACAGCGCCCAGTACGTTCGCGCAGAAGTCAGCGAAGTGCTCTCCCATACGGACTTGGAGACCCTGGAGGCGACCGCCGCTGACGGGCTCCGGCTGAACGAGATCGGCAGAGTCCGCATGCGCACCCATCGCCCGCTCTTCATAGACAGCTACGGACAGAACAGAGCCACGGGCGCGTTCGTCGTGATCGACTCGGTGACCAACAACACGGTCGCCGCCGGAATGATCGTGGACTCCGACCGCGTCGCCACGGACTCGCCAAGCGGAGACCACACTCAAGTATCGGCGCTCGAACGGCGCCAACGGCTCGGGCACGGCCCGCTGCTGATCGAACTCCCCGGCGACTCCAGTTCGATGAAGCGCCTGGCGTTCGCCGTGGAGCGCGTGCTGTTCGACCGCAGTTACCTCGCGGTAACCGTGAGTCCGGAGCAGGCAGTTGGCGAGGCGGCGGCGCTTTCCACCCTCGAGCGCCTGCTCGCGCTGGGTGCTGTGGTTATCTGGGCTGGCGAACTCCCTGGCGCGGTCCGCGAGGGGCTATCGGGGCGCCCTTGGACCAAGCCTCAGCTCGGCACTGGGGAACAGCCCGACGCTCCGACCATCGATCCCAGTGAAGACATGGAGCTGCTGGCCGTCCGCGTGGTCGAGCAGCTCACGACCTCCGGCGCGCTCACCGGCTGAGGCAGCACCCGCCTCACCAAGGCCGCGAGCGCCGTCTCCAGCTCAGCACTGTCGAGCGCTTGAGGGCGCTCGACGGCCATCCGGTCGACTGCGCCGCTGATTGCTGATGCCGCAAGGAAACGATCGAGTTCGCTGAGTTCGGGCGCGCAACGCTCCAGCGCGTCGGTGATGGCGGCGAAGCTTGGATCACACAGCGTCCCGTCCATCGCTGCGCGGTATAGCGTCTGATCGCGCTTCCTCCGCTCCAGCAACAGCCGCCCGAGTCGTGGCAGGCGGTCGCTGGTCAGCTCCGCCAGCTGCTGCTCGAACCAACCGGACTGGCTCGCAAACAGGCTGCGCACCAGCTCCCGCTTACCCGAAAAGTACTGATACAGACTGCCAATACCGACCCCTGCCACCTTCGCGACCTGCGTCGTGGAGAGCCCGTCGTAGCCCTTCTCGAGCAGTACCCGTTCCGCCGCGGTCAGGATGACCTCGACCGTATTTCGGGCGCGGCGCTGAATCGGCATGCGACGCAGCTCCTCACCCACGCTCAGCTCCTGAAGATCTTGGTTTTCCACGTCAAGGAGCATGCGCCGGCCCCGGGGAGCCTGCTTGAGCGCAACCTGAACGTTGTCTGAAGGAGCCGTGAGCGGCGACTAGGTGCTCGGTACGCGACCGCGACGCGGCAGCTTCAGGCGGTGCCGGTCGCCACTTGCTGGTTGTGACGAACGTCGGTGCCAGCAACCATGAACACCACCATTTCAGCGATGTTGGTCGTGTGGTCAGCGATTCGCTCCAGGTAGCGCCCCACTGAGAGCAGCCGCTGAGCGTTGTCCGGATCGGTGGCCATGTGGACACTCAGCGCGGGAAACGTCTGTGCATACGCCGCGTCCACCAGCGAGTCTCGCTCCATCACGCGCTGCGCCTTCGCGACGTCTCGCGTGACGAACGCATCCAGGCAGTCCCGGAGCATGCTGGAAGTGATCTGTGCCATCTCTGGCAGATCGGTCTCGATGTCCAGCGGCGGGTGCCCACACAGCTCGATGGTGCGCTCGCAGATGTTGGAGGCGAGATCCCCGATACGCTCCAGGTCCGTCACCAGTTTGAGCGCAGTCGTGATGAACCGCAGATCGCTCGCGACCGGCTGACGCCGCGCGAGCAACCGCAGACAGCGCTCGTCGATATCCACTTCGAGGCGATCGATCTGAGCGTCGATCGTGGAGGTCGCGCGAGCCAGAGCCGCGTCACGCCCGCCGAAGGCCTCCATGGCGTCATGCACCATCTCCTCCACGCGCGAGCCCATCAGCAGCACGCGCTCACGCAGCGCAGCAAGCTCCCTTTCATATTCGCGGTCGGTGTGGAGTCTGGCCATGGGTAGGTGGGTACCTCGATCAGGGATCGCCCCAGGTCACCTACGGTGTCCGGGATGCATCCCCCAACTTCACGCCCCCGACGGGCGCGAACGAAACACTCCAGAGTGTTTGGTCCGCCAAGTGGCTGACGAGCAGCTCAACGGATGTTCAAGCGTACCTCGGCTGCTGCCGCTTGACCATGCCACGACGGACCAACCCCTCCACCATGCTCGGGCGAACACCGCGACTCGCGCTTCCCAGCAGCAACGAAATAGCGAACCGCTGGGGGCACCCAAGGACCCGCTCACCGTGCCGATCCTGCGCGGAGGCTCGTACGAAAGCGCCCGACTCAGCAGGGAAACACAGGTATTGGGCCCGGGGACTGGGGGTGAGGAGCGACGGCGTGCCGCTTCGCCGCGCTGCAGCAAGCGCGAGCAGCGCGCCCTTCTGGCGCTCCCAACCTGCCGTCTGGTCTGCCCAGCTCAGAGCCGATTGGCTTCAGAAACAGGCATCGAACTCGCGGAGGGATGGCTCTTCAGCTCGTCGCGTGCCACCGGAAGCGTCACCCAAAACCTCGTACCGCGCCCCAGGGTGCTCTCGACTCCGACGTTTCCGCCGTGGGCTTCCACCAGGTGCTTGACGATCGAAAGGCCCAGCCCTGTGCCTCCAAGATCCCGCGAACGCCCTTTATCCACACGATAAAATCGCTCGAAGAGGCGAGCCAGATGCTCTTCGGGGATACCAGGGCCGGTGTCGGCGACTCCGATCTCCACGACGTCCCCCACGCGTTTGGCCCCGATGTAGACGGCGTCGCCATCCGACGTGTACTTGATGGCGTTGTCCACGAGGTTGCTCAAGATGTGCTCCATCGCGCGGCCGTCGGCCCTCACGCATGGCAAATCCTCAGGGAAATCTAGCTTCACGTCGAGGCCGCGGTTCTTGACCCGGCCATCGAACATCCCAAGCACTTGCAGCACGAACGGCCGCAAGGCCACTGGCTCCTTGCGCAGACGGAAAGATCCCGACTCGATGCTCGACAAGCTCAGCAAGTCCTCCACCAGCTCCCTCAGCCGCACGGCGTTGCGGTCGATGATGTCGATGAAGCGACCCGCAGCCCTGGAGTCGTCCTTCGCGCCCCCCATCAAGGTCTCAGCGGCCGAGTGAATCGACGCAACGGGGGTGCGCAGCTCGTGGGAGACATTCGCGACGAAGTCACGTCGCATACCCTCGAGCCTGCGCATTTCGGTGACGTCGAGAAACACCAACAGCCAGCCCTGTTCTGGAACGGGTTGGACCTGTACGAGCAGGATACGAGGCTTCAGTCCCCGGACCTCTATCTCTCCGCTGCCCGGCTTGCCAGACCGCTTCGCCGCCTCCAAGAGCTCGTGGAGCTCGGACTGACGCACGGTCTCGAGTAGCGTCTTGCCCACAACGTCGTTGTTCAGCAGAAGCATCTCGCGCAGGGCCGGATTCACGTGCTGGATGTGTCCGGACGGATCGATCAGCATCACCCCCTCGCGCATGCTCTCGAGGATGCTGCTCATCTTGTCGCGCTCGCTGGTGAGTTCATCCAGCGTGGTCGAGAGGTTGGTCGCCAACAGGTCGAGGCCTGCGCCAAGGGGCCCCAGCTCATCTTCCTTGCGGATCCGCGCGCGAGCGGTGAGATCTCCGTCTGCCATACGTCGGGCCACTTCCGTGAGGTGGGTCGCGGTGTTCGCGAGGCTCTTGGCGGCGAAGCTCGCCAGCAACACAGCGATGGCCAAGCCCAAGACGGAAGCCAGAAGCAAGCCCTTCTCCAAGGACTGCAGCGCCCCCTCCACCTCTTCTAGCTGGATCGAGAGCCGCGCAACCCTCGGGCCTCCCGGCGCTACTCGTTGCACGGGAACGGCGACGTACAGCTGGCTCTGTCCGATGGTAGCGCTCAGCCGCTCGCTGATCCCTTGCCCGCTGGACAGCGCCTCTGCGACCTCTGGTCGCTTGGCGTGGTTCTCGAGGCTGGGCAGCCCGGCCGCGGACACCTCGGAGTCCCCGAGCACCGTCCCGTCGGCCGCGATCAACGTTAATCGCGCCTTGGATGCTCTCCGAAGACGATCGGCCAACCCGTCCCAAGCCTCGAGGTCACCATCGTCGAGACGCACCTCACTCACTTGATCAGCGACCAGCTGCGCACGCGTCACCAGATCACGAGTCATGTGGTCCACCAGAACGGTGTGGACCTCGCGGCGCATGAATAGGAAGGCGGCCGTGATGGCGAC
This sequence comes from Polyangia bacterium, assembly GCA_030433055.1. Classification (GTDB taxonomy): domain Bacteria; phylum Myxococcota_A; class Polyangia; order Polyangiales; family Polyangiaceae; genus JAHBVY01. Next base: position 3,327 of record JAUILJ010000147.1, on the reverse strand, counting down.
GCCGATCAGCAGGAGAGCAACGAGCGTGAGCTTCGCTCGTAGGCCTAGCTTCAATGCATTGCCGCCTCGTCCGGCGTACCCACGAAGCGATAGCCGACGCCACGCACAGTCTCGATGTAGTCCCGTGCGTTAGCGAGCTTCTCTCGAAGGCGCTTGACGTGTGTGTCGACCGTCCGAGTCGTGATGCTGGAGTCCATGCCCCACACGTCTTCGAGCAAAGTGCCGCGCGACTGCACGCGATTCTTGCGGTCGTAGAGCGTAGTCAGCAGGCGAAACTCCAACGCTGTCAGGTCGACCAGCGCCTCGTCCACCCACACGCGATGCGCATCACGGGCGAACTTCAAGCAGCCAAACTCGACGATGTCTTCTTTGATGTCTCCGCCTGATTCCGCGCGGCGGAGGACCGCGTTGATGCGGAGCAGGAGCTCACGCACGCTGAACGGCTTGATGACGTAGTCGTCTGCTCCAAGCTCGAAACCAACGACTCGGTCGATCTCCTCGCCTTTCGCCGTGAGCATGATGACGGGCACGCCGCGAGTCGCCGAGTTGTCCTTGATCGCCTTGCACACCTCGGTGCCCGGCATGTCGGGCAACATCAGGTCGAGCAGCACGAGGTTTGGGCGCTTCTCGCGCACCAGATTCAAGGCTTCCGTGCCTCGCAGCGCCTGGAGCACTTCGTGCCCCACTTGCTCCAAGTTGTAACGTAGGACTTCTTGGAGATCGGTTTCGTCTTCGACGACGACAATTCTGGCCATTGGGTTGCCCCTGAGTAACGCCTCTGTGTGACGCTGAGGTGACAGGTATGGAGCCTATCCGGGGCCGAAACCAGGCGCCAGGGACGCCGTGCTCGGCTCAGCGCGGTTGGCCCGGTGTAGCTCAGCGCGCCTCACCCCCAAACCTGGCGGAAAACACGCAGAAAAGAGCGGCTACGCGTGGTCGTGATGGTGTGCAGGACGGGATGCGGTGAGCGAAAGCGGCGCGCCGATTCTGGCGCTAGCCTCGCCCAGTGAAGCGATAGCCGACGCCGCGGACGGTCTCGATGTGGTTGCGTGCGTGCGCCAGCTTCTCTCTCAGGCGCTTCACATGGGCATCCACGGTGCGCGTCGAAGAGTCCCCACGCATACCCCAGACGTTGTCGAGCAGGACCGAGCGGCTCTGCACTCGCTCCCGACGTTCGCATAGGGTGACGAGCAGCTTGAACTCGAGGGCCGTCAGCTCGACCTCGGTCTCACCCACCCAGACGCGATGGGCGTCGCGATCGATGCGCAGGTCACCGAACTCAAGCGTACCGTTGGCTGGAGGCGGTCCCGATTTCCTACGTAGTACCGCGCGGATTCGCAGCGCCAGCTCCCGTACGCTGAACGGCTTCGTGACGTAGTCGTCAGCGCCCAGCTCGAACCCAACGACGCGGTCGATTTCCTCGGTGCGTGCCGTGCACATGATCACGGGGATATGCGCGGTGACCGGACTCGAGCGCAGCAAGCGGCAGATCTCGGTCCCCGCAAGGTCTGGCAACATCAGATCCAACACCACGAGATCGGGAACCATTTCACGGCAAAGGCGCAGCCCCTCTTTGCCAGTGAGCGCAGAGGTGACCTCGTACCCGAGCTGTTCCAGGTTGTATTGAAGGACGGTGTGGATGTCCTCTTCGTCGTCAACGACGAGAATGCGAGTCATCTGAGCCGGTGGCAGTACCGAGACAGCGTGACCGTCCCGTGACGTGCAGGTAGCGCTCTCGAACAATCTTTAGCTGGGCCCTCCAACTGGTCCCCCCAATGTGTCAGTTGGCCCCTCGATCCGGCACGCCGAACGGTCACGGCCACATCCCCCTGCGTGTGACGACACCGAAACGCAGGGCGGCATTCGTGACGCGCAGCAGACGTTCCTTTACTCCCAATTTGCTCGGACGCCACGGAGCCGTCACACAACGCGCGCAGGGTCGCGACCACCGATGGACCCCAAGACGTGGACGAACGACGGCGGCAGTGACGGCCGTCTGGGACGGCTCTCTGCAGGCTTCGCGATGGGCGTCCTCTGCATGTCAGCGCTCATGGCGTTCCTGACAGTGGCGGGCGGCAACGTCACCGAGATCGTCAAGGAAGAAGACGAGATCGTCGACGTGCAGCTGGCGAAGACCGCCGAGCCGGAGCCGGAGCCGGAGGTCGAGGATGAGCCTGATCCAGACCCCGCCCCGCGCGCGGCCGGTCCCATCATGCCGAAGCTGGTGGTCCCAAAAGAGATCCCCAAGGAAGCGCCCAAAGAGACGGACGCGCCGGTGGGCGAGGCGAACGGTACCGGAGACCCCTACGCCAACGCTGGCGGCGGAGGCCGAGGTCGGGGCGGCAAGGCAACTCCGAAGCCAAGCGCCGAGAAGCCCGTCGAGAAGCCCAAGCCTCCGCCGCCGAAGCCCGCCAAGAAGAAGGTGTTCCGCGCCAACGAGGTGGCGGTGCAGCCCGTGCCCCAGAGCCGTCCCTATCCCAGCTATCCGTCAGCAGCGCGCTCCGCAGGCGTGGAAGGTGTGGTCGTCGTCCGCTACGTGATCACGGAGTCGGGCAGGACCGCCGCGGTCAAGGCGGTGCGCGGACCACCGGAGCTGACTGGCGTGTGCGAGGCCGCCGTGAAGGGCTGGACCTTCAGCCCCGCAAAGAACGAGCTCGGCCACGCCGTCCCCGTCGTCAAGTTCGCGCGCTTCCCCTTCAAGATCAAGATCTAGTCACGTGGCTCAAGATCGTGCCGCGACCGGCACGAACTCCCGTCGCACTTTCCCCAACTTCTTTTTTTCACACAGAAAAAACTCGATCCTTGCGCCCGCACTCGCGGGCCCAGCCCAACCAAGCTGGCCAACCGGAGCACTTCAATGACCCTCGATCCGATCGCAATCTGGCATCACATGAGTGGCCTCAACAAGGCCATCGCCCTGATCCTCATCACGATGGGCGTATCCACCATCGGTGTGGTGGTCGAGCGCATCCTAGCCTTCTCCAAGGCGAACAACGAGTCGCGCAGCTTCGTCCAGAAGGCAGCCACGCTGCTCGACGAGTGGCGCATCGAAGACATCATCGCGCTCACCGAGAAGCACAAGGCCTCCACGCTGGCCCGCACCATCGGGGCCATGATGCAGCGCTACCAGCGCGGTCTGGAGCGCGCCGAGAAGGGACTTACCCCCGTGGAAATGGCGCGCAACGAAGCCGAGCGCACCAAGTAGACCATCAGCGCGGAGCTGCGGCGCGGGTTCACTGTGCTGAGCTCGGTGGCGTCGGTCGCGCCCTTCGTCGGGCTACTCGGCACCGTCATCGGCATCATCATGAGCTTCAAGGCGATCGGCGC